>JADFMZ010000319.1 GCA_022563615.1 Planctomycetota bacterium | reverse complement strand
TGAAAACGTCTCAACATCGAACGCCCTACTCGAATGAAGACCTCCCTTTCAAAGAGTCCGTCCGGAATTGCGAGATCGCAGACCGTAGCACCGGACCGCTTCTTTCCGTCAATGCTCAACGCCACGAATACGCCCCGCCGCTTGCAACGTTCAATTGCCTTAATTAGTTGCTCAAGGCGGAAGCTTTGAGCACCGTAGAGGATGGCCTGGCTGTGGCTGTACGGGGGGTCGCAATAGACTACGTCCCCAGGGCAAGCTTCCTCCATCGCTCTGGAAAATTCCATCCGTCGAAATGTCGTTCCGCCGACTCGTTGGCTCCATTCATCAACCCGCTTACCGAACGACTCCGGCGAGATTGGTCGGTGGGCCCCACATGGTGTGGACATGTAGCCGTCCGCTTTGCGGAAGCGAACAACGCCACCGTAAGCGGCACGACAAAGGAATAGTAAATCCGCCCCGTTCGGGCAGCGGTTATACGCAGCTTTGATTTCCTCATATCTTTCGACCTTCTCTCCATCCATCACGCGGTTCCATCGCTTGGTGTACCACTCCTTAACGACAGCGGATTTTTCTCGGAGCGTTGTCCATATTTCTATTAGGGGCAGGAACGAATCGCTGGCGAAAGCCCGCTTCGGCGCAAGCGTCGCAAGGACCGCACCGCTTCCCACGAACGGCTCATGGTAAGTTTCGAACTCGACGGGAAAGTGCGACACAATTTCCTCAGCCATTCGCTGCTTGTTCCCGATCCATTTGAGGAGTTGACCTCTTGGCCGTTTGGCCCCGATGATCGGCGATTCAAATAGGCTTCCTTGCAGATACATCACACCACGCTCCCTTTATACCTCAACCAACGCAGCCCCTGAACCGACGGATCATATCCTGAAATGGGATATTCGCAAATAGGATATAGCTTCCGGCCCCAAATGGACAAGACCGCCTTTTCCGCTTCACAGATAAGGGTCCGTGAACTCCTCCGCGAGTTCCGGCTTGAAGTCGGGCTCCGCCAAGTTGACCTTGCCGCAAAACTAGACGAACCGCAGTCCTTCGTTAGCAAGTATGAGAGCGGCGAACGTCGGCTCGATTTCGTCGAGGTAGCCGAAGTTTGCAAAGCTCTCGGTGTAAAGCTATCTGAATTCGTTCGACGCTTCGAGGAGCCCGGCACATGATGCCAGACCCTCGATTCACGGACCAGCCACTAGATTTCTGGGCCAACGTCCGCACGATCGGCGAGGCTGTGGGCTACACCGTCCGCGGCAAAGGACTCGTCAAAGTCCCCACCCAAACCAAGATCCAAACAGCCTACAACAAACTCGGCCTCACTCTCGCGCATCTCTTCGGCCGTCGTGGAAGCCCGACCCCGGTGGGTCAACGCATGCTCGACTACTTCTCCTTCCGAGCAGAAACACTCAATGCCTACGTTGAACCTCGCCTCATGAACGTCGATCGTGCTCGTAACACTTTCTCCAAACTTCGAGAGCAACTCAAACCTCTCTGCCCATTGCCCATGAACAAACAGAAGGGGGCAAAGAAAACACACGCCTATTTCACCGGCATCATCAACATGATCATTGAAACGAACGTAGCGGGGATACCCTGTGATTACGATCCACGCAAGTTGACGACTGTAACCCATCGAGGTGCTCCGCTTCGCACGCTCGCTCGGCGGATCGACGGAGCGTTCCCGCGCCCGGTCGACCCGATCGCCGTTTGGGAAATCAAGGAATACTACTACACAAAGACCTTCGGAAGCCGTGTTGCCGACGGTGTTTACGAAACCCTGCTTGATGGCATGGAGCTACATGAGCTCTTGGCTTCGGAAAACCGAAAGGTGCTTCACTATCTATTCGTCGACGCTCACTATACTTGGTGGGATTGCGGTCGCTCGTATCTTTGTCGCATCTTGGACATGCTGCATATGGGCTTCGTGGACGAAGTCCTCTTCGGTTACGAAGTCGTTGAACGTCTTCCCGGCATCGTCAAAGGCTGGACCAAGCTAGCGAACAAGGTAGGTCGGTGACCAGCCTATGCCGGCAGTTGCGGACATCGGGTAAATCGTCTGGACTCCACGCTGGCGACGGGCTGCCAGGAAGACTTGCGGTTTGATCGCAATCCATTATTCGGGGTCGTTTCGGTCGAATTGAAGTAGGGAACGGTCTCACTGGTGGTGTTACGAACCCGCCTGAACCGGGTCCGCGCCGCGATTGGATTCTTGGCGGGAGTGCTGGTTCGGACGCCCTTGGGCGGCCGGGGCTGGATCGAATCGCAGGTGTCGCACGTACGCCGGCGGCAGGTTTCGCAGAACCGTTTTGCGGTCGAATTGAAAATCCCGGATGTTCTGAGCGAGATAGGCGGATACCGAACGCACCCGAGTCCGCTTCCGCCCGATCGACAATACCCGCGAGGTCTTGCGCAAGCCGGCGTATTCAAAATAACTGAGCACGCCGCCCGGCTTGAGCACGCCGCGAATAGCGGCGAACACGTCGCGCAGGTCGCTGAGGGTAAACGCCGTGAACGGCAAGCCGGCGATCACGTAGTCGTAGCGGCGCCGTTCCGAAAGCATCTGCACCGGTTGCCGCAGAAGGCGCACCCGTCCGCGAGCCACCGCGGCGGCCAGCGGCTCGCGCGTCAGCACGTCCCGCTCAAGAATCTTGGTGAACTTGGGATCAGGCTCACAGATATCCAGCGCGTCGCCGGAATCCAAGAGCCCGCCGAGGTGGCGCGTGACAGCCCCGGTGCCCGCACCCACTTCCAGCACCGTGACAGGCCCGACAGCGCGCCGGAATGGATCACACAGGGCGGCTGCCAATGCCCGCGAGCTAGGGGCGATGGCGCCAACACTCTTGGGGTCTTGCAGGTAACGCCGTAGGAATTGCCAGGAATGCGCCAGGGCCAACTTGCTTTCTCTCGAATACCACGGCCGGCAGCCCCCAGACCCGCTGGGACCACTTCCCGGAACCGCGCCGTAGGGGCAGCCGATTTCAGTCTGCGGCATCCTACCACAGCCCCCGCCCATCGCCAGCGCATGGGGGGCGGGCCTAGCAGCCCTGCAACCGCCGGTCGGCGCCGCTATCGCCGCCCAGGCCTTTAGTCGACCCCGCCCATGTCCGAAAATCAATAGTACGAGTAGGCCGAAGGGGGGGGGAATGCGCAGCATCATCATGCAGATTGATTTTCCATCTCGTGATTCTTTTTTCGGGCCTGACGAGGCCCCGAGCGTGAGCGTCGTTATCCCAGCCTATAACGCCGCGTCGACCATCGGAGCGTGCATCCGCGCCGTTCTGGCGGCTGAATACGAAGGCCGGGTCGAAGTCATCGTTGTGGACGACTGCTCGACGGACGACACCGTTGAGATTGCCGAGGGAATGGGGTGCCGATTGGTTCGTCAGAAGCGCAACGGTGGGCCGGCCCGGGCGCGCAACGACGGCGCCGGCGTCGCCCGTGGAGAGATCCTTATCTTCGTGGATGCCGACACGCAGATGCGTCGTGATTCAATCCTGGAGGCTGTCCGGGCGTTGAGCCGGGACGGCGTCGGCGCGGTCAGCGGGATGTATGAGCCCGAGCCGATCAACACCGGCTTTTTCCCAAGGTATTACGCCTACCTCAAGTATCAGGCCTACTGCGCCAACGACACCGATCGCATCAACGTGTTCAGCGGTCAATGCGGCGCCATTGGAAAGGAACTCTTCGATCGGCTCGGCGGTTACTCCTCCATCGCATGGGGCGTGGATATCGAGAATGAGGAGCTGGGTCTTCGGATCAACCGGCGCAGCGTCGTGGCGTTATCCCGCCGGTTTCGTGTGGGCCACAACTTTCCGAGCTTTCGCAAGCTGCTGTTCGTGTTCACCAACCGCGTGTACTGGTGGATACTATTCAGGCATTTCAGCAAGCGGGATGAAACTGTGTTGATGACGCGCGGCTTCGGATACGCAACGGCGGCGATGCCGGCTTCGGCGCTGCTGGCAACCGCAGCGCTTCTCGTGCCCGATCGGATTCTATCTGCGGCCCTAACCGCGTTGTCTCTGGCTTTGGCGTGCGGCTTTGCCTGGGGCTACAAGGGATTCTGGCGGTTCTGCCGGCGCCGCCGAGGCCTCGCATTCGCGCTGGCCTGTGCAGGGGCGTCTGCGTTGTTCTCCTTTGCGATCACCTCGGCGGCAGCCAGGGGGTATTGGAGTATCGCCTGGAGGACACTTCGCGGGAAAGAGCTTCCCTTCACCCAAACCGCACTGGGCACGACATGATTCCGAAAATCAAAAGCCTGAAACAACGGGTGGAAACCCTA
>JADFMZ010000318.1 GCA_022563615.1 Planctomycetota bacterium | reverse complement strand
AGCAGTAATCGCCCACGCAACAAAGGATTCCTAGATCAGAACCGACGGCAGTCTGGTCGTTGTTCTTGGTGCCGACAACGTCGTTGTGACGGTTACAGACGACGTCGTGCTGGTTGCCGCGAAGGACAAGACCCGGGAAGTGAAGAAAGTAGTCGACGAACTCAAAAGCGCTGGGCGCACCGAGTACGCTGAGCATTCCAAAGTCTATCGCCCATGGGGTTATTATCAGAGCGTCGATGCCGGAAAGCGTTTTCAGGTCAAGCGTCTCAGCATAAATCCAGGCGCGAAGCTAAGCATACAGATGCATCATCATAGAGCGGAGCACTGGATTGTTGTCAGTGGAACCGCGAGAGTCACGCGGGGAGACGAGACGTTTCTCTTATCCGAAAACGAATCGACCTACATCCCGCTCGGCATGAAACACTCCCTCGAGAACCCAGGCAAGGTGCCTCTCAACATAATCGAGGTGCAATCCGGGGAATACTTGGGCGAAGACGATATCGTCAGATTTGAGGATCGTTACGGTCGCGCACCGCAGCGGAAGGCGAAAGATTAAGATGGACAAGCTTTGCAGGCTGGATGCCTCGATCCTTCGCGAGTACGACATCCGAGGAATCGTCGGCAGCACCTTGACTTCAGACGCTGTTCGCGTCATCGGGCGTGCCTTCGGCACCATTCTGGCCCGCCGCGGGTCGGGCGACGACGAGCCCGCGACCATCGCCGTCGGCTACGATGGGAGACTGAGTTCCCCCGACCTGGAGGAGGCTCTGGTCGACGGTCTCGTTTCCTGCGGTCTCAAGGTGATCCGGGTGGGGCTCGGGCCGACGCCCATGCTCTACTACGCTGCGCACGTCCTGGGAACTGACGCCGGGATAATGGTTACCGGGTCGCACAACCCACCGGAATACAATGGCATCAAGTTGGTTCTCGAAGGGAAGCCATTTTTTGGTGCCGACATTCAGAAGTTGGGTCGGCTGGCGAGATCCGGGGACTTCTCGTCGGGCGGAGGCATGGTCATAAACCGCCCGGTGATCAAGGAATACGTCAAGCGCCTACTTAGGGATTTCAAGGGGGACCGCCCCCTGACGGTCGCCTGGGACCCCGGTAACGGCGCTGCTGGTGAGGCCTTGCGGATGCTGACGGATGACCTCCCCGGCCGCCACATTCTCATCAATGAGCGAATCGACGGCACCTTCCCAGCCCATCATCCGGACCCAACGGTCGAGAAGAACCTCGAGCAACTGAAGCAGACGGTCGCCAGCGAAAATTGCGATATGGGAATCGCTTTCGACGGTGACGGGGACCGCATCGGCATTGTCGACTCGCAGGAGCGCGTAATTCGGGGTGACCAGCTCATGATTATTTTAGCCGGCGAAGTCCTGCGGGAACTGCCGGGCGCCACGATTATTGCCGACGTCAAGGCCAGTCAGACCCTGTTCGACGAGATCGAGCGCATGGGTGGCAAGCCAGTCATGTGGCGCACGGGCCACTCCCTGATCAAATCGAAGATGGCCGAAACGGGCGCCCCTCTCGCCGGGGAAATGAGTGGCCATATCTTCTTCTCGCACCGCTACTACGGTTACGACGATGCACTCTACGCCGCCGTCCGCCTGCTTTCGATCGTCAGCCGTTCGAGCGAAAGTTTGGCCGAGATGCGCGACAGCCTGCCGGTCGTGGTCAACACTCCTGAACTCCGGTTTGCCTGCGAGGATAAAAGAAAGTTCATCGTCATTGAAGAAGTGAGGAAGCGACTTAGAAGCGTCAAAGGAATCACCGTCCACGAAATAGACGGGGTTCGAGTACACTCGGACGATGGCTGGTGGCTTCTGCGGGCATCCAACACCCAGCCTGTTCTCGTCGCCCGCTGTGAAGCCAACGATACCGATGGCCTGGAGCGGCTTAAGGTTGCTCTTGGCGACCAACTCCGCGCCAGTGAGGTTGCCCTCCCCGACTTCGGGTAATGTTCCAGGGCTCTCACTGAAAGATAGGCTGCGGTTATATAATCAGGATGCAGATATATCGAAACACTGTTGCCGACCAAAGCTTGTTATGGAATTAGGCCTTCTGTACTATTTTTTGTTAGAATCATTGATCTTACGGTTAGATCGAAGACACGTTTTGCCGTGTCCTGAGAAGGGAAAGAGCAGTCCATGACAGAACTTCACTGTCGTAGCGGTGACATCATTTTCCGAGAAGGCGACCCGAGCGAATTCGTGTGTCGGATTATCTCTGGTGAAATTGAAATAGTGAAGGAACACGGTGATGAATCATTGGTTCTCGGCATCGCCCGGACTGGTGAATTCGTGGGAGAAATGGGAGTCATCGCGGGGCGTCCTCGAAGCGCAACGGTTCGGGCAATGAACGACTTGTCTATCGAGCTGATCAACAAGGATGACTTCCTGAAACTCATCAGCACCGACAGTGATACCGCATTGCAGCTGTTATCTCGTCTTAGCGAGAGGCTCCGTTTAACCGACGGCATGCTTGTTGATGTCGCGATGTCCGGACGGGAAAAGACACCTCCGGCGCCCCCGGATCAAGCACCCTTAAACGATCGCGCTGCAGAAACAGCTGCAGAAACAAAAGACGAAACTAGACTAGTCGCCCGTGAAAAACCTGGACACGGTTGATTTTCAATCCCTTCCCGTTGTTTTGAAGTAATCGTTTTTGCAAGATTCCGCGGTTTCGGCCTCGAAACCTTGCAATTTGGAAAACGGAATTTAAGGCATTCCCTTTCTTGCCGTGGCGTGATTCTCTGTCCCTTGCAAGGACGGAGGGACAGCCATGAAGCCATCTCGAAAGCCAGCGTCGGAAACGGACGATCTTTTCCGCTCGCGGCTTGAGAACATCATCGACATGGGTCACCAACTCGTTCGTTTGGGCGAGGCGATCGACTGGGCGTTTTTCGACGACGCCTATGACGCCTTCTATTCCGAGGAAGGCCGCCCCGGCATCCCGACGCGGATGATGGTCGGGGTGCATATCCTCAAGCACATGTTCGATCTCTCCGACGAAGGGGTGTGCGAACGCTGGGTCTATGACCCGTATTTCCAGTACTTCTGCGGCGAGGAATACTTCCAATTCGAGCTTACCATCGAGCGTTCGTCGATGACCCGCTGGCGCGACCGGATCGGTCCGCAAGGCCTGGAGAAGGTGTTCCAGGAGAGCCTCGGCGTGGCCCACCGCACCGGCGCCTTGCGCACCAAGGACCTCAAAAGGGTGACGGTGGATACCACCGTTCAGGAGAAGGCGATCACCTTCCCCACCGACGCCAAGCTCATGCACAAGGCCCGCCAGAGGCTGGTGCGCCTGGCCCGCGAGCATGGGGTTCCGTTGCGCCAGTCCTATGTGCGCGTCGGCAAGCGGGCTTTGATCATGCAGGGGCGCTACCGCCACGCCAAGCAGCACAAGCGGGCGGGCAAGGCGATGCGCAAGCTCAAGACCTATCTCGGGCGTACCATCCGCGACATCCGGCGCCAGACGCGCCATGACCCGGAGGTGCGCCAGGCCTTCCTGCATCCCTTGTGGCTGGCTCAGCGGGTGATGACCCAGAAGCGCCGAGATCCGTCCCCCAAGGTCTATTCTCTGCACGCTCCGGAGGTCGAATGCATCGGTAAGGGCAAGGCGCACAAGCCCTATGAGTTCGGGTGCAAGGTCTCCGTCGCGGCGACCAACAAGCGGGCGCCGGGCGGCCAGTTCGTCACCCACGTCCGCGCCTTTCATGGAAACCCCTACGACGGCCACACCCTGAAGACCGTGATCGAGGAGATGGAGAGCTGGACGGGCATCTCGATTGAGCGCGCTTACGTCGACAAGGGCTACCGGGGCCACGACTACCCGAACAAGCTCAAGGTCTACACATCGGGCCAGAAGCGGGGCATCACGCCGACCATCAAGAAGGAACTCCGGCGCCGATCCGCCGTCGAGGCCGTGATCGGCCACCTCAAGACCGACGGCCGGCTCGGAAGAAACTTCCTCAAGGGCCGCGACGGCGACAAGATCAACGCCATCCTCGCCGGCGCCGGCTACAACTATCGCCGGGTTCTCAGGTGGCTCAGGCTTTTGTTCGCCCGGATCATGGCGGCAATCTTCAAGGCCATGCGGCCTTCGTTCACGACGATGACCAATCCCGCCTGAAATCAGGGTTCTTCACGGACGACTATTTTGATCTTTGGGACTATGACGGGACGCTGGATCGGATCCATCATACGCTCTACGTCAAATGCCGCGAAGCGATGGGACGCGAGGCCAGTCCAACAGCATGTGTGATCGACAGCCAGA
>JADFMZ010000317.1 GCA_022563615.1 Planctomycetota bacterium | reverse complement strand
GTTTTCCGGCATGCGCGGCACGGTCACGGTCTTGGCTGATCCGTTTTGCAACCCACCGTGTGTCAAGATCTCGATCAGCCTGGAGTTGGTCGCCGGCGGCGGGGGAGCCGTGGCGGGCGGAGGTGGCGGCACGCTTACCGCACCCTTGATGGTTACGCACGCCGGTGACGGCTCGGGTCGGCTGTTTATTGTCGATCAGATCGGTCAGATTCGGATCGTCGATGCCGGTGGCACGCTTCTGTCCACACCCTTTCTCGACCTGGCCTCCAAGATTGTTTCGGTTGGGATCGCGTTCGGCCCGGGTTTCGTTTTCGACGAGCGTGGGTTGCTTGGACTGGCCTTTCATCCGAACTATGCAACCAACGGCAAGTTCTACGTTCGCTACAGCGCCCCGCGCGCCAGCACCGGGGATGAACCCTGCGACCCCGTGAACTTCCCCTTTACTACGGTCAGTGGGGACGACGTAGGGTGTCACAAGGCGATCCTGGCGGAGTACACGGTTTCGGGTGATCCCGACGTGGCTGACGCCGGCTCCGAGGTGATCCTCTTCAGCGTGGACGAGCCGCAGTTCAATCATAACTCCGGCCACGTCGCCTTCGGTCCTGATGGATTGCTCTACTGGACGCTCGGCGACGGCGGAGGTGCCAACGACGGACTGGGTGACGACCCTGTCTTGCACGGTCCGGACGGCAACGGGCAAAACATCGAAACGGCGCTGGGCAGTATTCTGCGCATCGACGTGGACTGCGGTAGTCCACCCTGTATTCCCGCCGGCAATCCGTTTGCCTCAAGTTGCCCGACAGGCTTTCCGGATTGTGTGCCGGAAATCTATGCCTACGGTTTTCGCAACCCCTATCGGTTCTCGTTCGGCCAGATCAATGCGCAGGACTTTCTGATAGTCGGCGACGTCGGCCAGAATCTTCTCGAGGAGGTCGACCTGGTCCCGGTTGAGGCCACTCCCGGTTTCCTTAACTACGGCTGGGTGATCCGCGAAGGGTTTAGCTGCTTCGACCCGCTCGATCCGATCAACCCCCCAGCCACTTGCGCAACGACGGGTCCACTCGCGGAGGATCTGCTCGATCCGGTTCTGGACTACGATCACTCGATCGGAATCGCAGTCATCGGCGGGTCGATCTATGGAGGTTCCTACCCGCCACTGCAAGGCAAATACGTTTTCGGCGACTTCAGCCAGGACTTCGGCCCGACCGGCCGACTGTTCTACGCGGACGTCGATGGGGCCGAGGCGTTTGAGCTTCGGGAGTTCTTTCTGGCCCCGGACGGCCTGCCTCTCGGACAGGCGATGTTCGGACTGGGCGTGGGCGAAGATGGCGAAATGTACGTGTGCGCGTCGGACAACATCGGCCCCGTGGGAAACGTGGGCGTCGTCTACAGGATCGTCGCGCCGACGCCGGCAGAGTCCACGTTGGGTTCGAGGTATCTGACCATCCATCCGCCGCCCTCGCCGGATCCGTTTGCACTGGCTGTGACGCCGGATTGCTCCGGCGCGGAAACGAAGTACGTGGGCGTGCCGTTTGAGGTGGTCTCGGGGAGCGGCCCGGAACAGATTGCGTTTCTGGTTGACGATCCCAACGACGCCGCCCGTTTGACCTCAACCGATTGGGGCAGCACGATCCACGTAACGGGATTTGCCATCCTGCCGGACTCCGACTACAAGATCCAAAGCGATTTCGGGACGGTCGGCACGCCGGTATTGTCCGGAGCGGTTCTGGCCACAACCAACCTATGGGCTAACATGTTTGATCCTTTGGGACAGGACATCAACTTTTCGGACATCGGCGCGAGCGTCGAAAAGTTTAAGGACATTGTGACGGCGCCGCCCATGCATCAGGCCGACACCGTTGGCGCGGGCGATACTTTTTGTCGGCCGAACCAGGATGTCAACTTTTCGGACATCGGCGCCTCCGTGAACAGCTTCAAGACCATACTGTTGGACTGCCCCAGTCCGTGCCCTTAGTAGCCGGGCTCGACCCGGTCCGTTGCAACCCGGCGGCGCGTCCGTCCCATCGCGTCATTGGATACCTTGCGCTTTTTCTGGCGTGAACTGGCGTGCGGTATGACCGTGGGCGATCTTCGGTCCAACCTGAACTGACGAAAACTCAGTCGGGTTTGCACCGCCTCGCTCGTGCGTGACGGACTATTTGGGTTAGGAGGTGCAATCGTGCGTAACGTATTCGGCTGGCGCAGGGATCTGTCTTTGATCCGGTTTGGGGCTGCCATGGGGGTCTTGGTTCTTGCGGCTCCTTTGGAAGCGGCGGTGTATTCTCTTGAAGCCGTCGCCGTTCATTCCTTTCCCATACCCGGTGGTCCCGTGAATCGAATCACGATCGCCCCTGGCGACTCCTTGACCGTCAAAATCTTCCTGCGCGATTGGTCGGTCAACGGAGAGCGCTTGCGGTCCTATCAGGCTGAGATCGACAAAGACAGTTACAGCAGCGGTGACAGCGGGACGGTTCAGCCGATGGGTTTCCTCGTCGAGCGAGCTGCCGGCGAGGACAGCGAATACGCTTATGTGGACCGGAAAGACCCGCAGTATGTGCACGCGGGCCTAGGCGGCATCACCATCGCCGACGTGCATAACGCTTCGGGATATCGCTGGCTAAACGTCTTGGTCGATCTGGATACGGGCCCGATCAGCCCGCAGGACGGCACCAAGTACTACTGCGGGACGGTGCATCTGGAGGCGTCCCAGGACGCCAAGGGCGTCTTCACCATCCAGTTCGTTGAAGGGCCGGAGAACACCGGCATACGGGATCCGAGCAACGATTCGCTCCTGCCGGTGAGTGTGGAGCCGTTGGTTGTGGAGGTTAGGCCGGGGTGGACCCGGCTCATGATCGCGTCCACCGTGCCACCGGATGGAGCCGTCGACGCCCGAGCGCCGATCCTTTCGTCGCGGGTCCGCGCGGGCGATATCAAGCCCTTCGAGATTACCTTCACCGGAAACGCCGCCGGGGTTAGCGCGGGTGATTTTTCGATTGAGGATGGCACGGACCAGCCGCCTAAGATTCAAGGGCTAACGGCAGAGGCGTCCAGGGTTCGGTTTTCTTTCGATCGGGACTTGCGCGTCGGCCGGTGGACGACAATCACATATCGGCCAACCGGAAGCGCCTTCAAGCTCGGCCGCCTACCCGGCGACGTGAACAACGACGGCGTGAGCGACTCTCGGGATATCCTTGCGCTGGTCGAGACGTTGAATGAACAGATCACGCTACCGCTCTATCGCAGCGACATCGATCGAGACGGGAAGGTCGGGCCCGAGGATGTCCTGCGCGTCATCGAACTGATCTCGCCCGAGTTTTCCCGCGCCGCCCCCGCTCGCCGAATCGTGGATTAGATCTTGCTCTGGTGATGGCTGGAAGGTTTGGCGTGGATGATCGTTGCAAAGTGCGGCGGTTCTCGGTATAATAAACTCCCGTCTTTGGGGCTCTTAGGGTCATCGGAGATGGATCATGTCAACATTTTCGAGGAGGCAGGTCATGCAAGTCAGAATTGGCGTCATGTTGGGGCTGTCATGGGTTCTTGGGTTCACAAGCATCAACGCGGTGGGCCAGGAAACTTTTTCAGGGTGCGGAGTCATGTTTTTGGGACCGGATAAATGTCTGACGTTCATCGAGGGTCAATGCAGCTTTCCATACGGGAACTTCACCTTCGCGCTGGAGCTGGCGAATGTGGGAGGCTTCGGACACCTTGATTGCGTCTACGTAACCGGGACGGTGGAGGAAGGATGTATTAGTATTTGTGGGGGAGGGCGGTGCACGCGAGATAACACAATCGAGCCTTGCCCGGTGTGCGGGGATGGCGTCGTTGCATCTACCGAGGAGTGCGACGACCAGGACCTCGACGACGGCGACGGCTGCTCATCAATCTGCGCGGTTGAGGAGGGATTCTTTTGCAATGGAGAACCTAGCGTTTGCAACGGTATACCTGCAATGTCCACTTGGGGCGCCGTAATACTTACGCTCTTGCTGCTGTCGGCCGGGACCATCTGCCTGCGCCGGCGCCGCCAGCCGAATCGTGGACTAGAGCAAGCTCTAGTGTTGGATCGATGCCGTAGCGTGGATGATCGTTGCAAAGTGCGGCGGTTCGCGGTATAATAAACTCCCGTCTTTGGGGCTCTTAGGGTCATCGGAGATGGATCATGTCAGCATTTTCGAGGGGCGGGTCATGCAAGTCAGGATTCGCGTTATGTTGGGGCTGTCATGGGTTCTTGGGTTCACAAGCATCAACGCCGTCGCCCAGGATACCTTTTCCGGGTGCGGTCTCC
>JADFMZ010000028.1 GCA_022563615.1 Planctomycetota bacterium | reverse complement strand
GGTGTATCACGAGCTGGCCGAATACAAGGTTGACATCGACCCGAGGGCCTTCGATGTAGATGAGCAGGCGCTTGTGAGTGGGGCCGCTGGCATCGACAAAATCTTCGAGAACTCACAGAAGTACCTAGATTGGCTGTTGCTTCCGTTCAAGACAGTCGAGACGGCGAACCGAGGGATTGCGTTCTACGCCGCCAAGCACTCGGGTGCTAAAGCCATGCGGATCAATCCTCATCTGATCCCAACGATGGATGACGGAACGAAGATGGCGGGTGACGCGCTGAACGAATACCTAAATCTGCACTCAGCTCGAACGGTCAACGTCACGCAATTCAATCCTGGCGGAGGTTCTCGTACGATCGCTCAGGATGCTGTGGCCCCGTGGCTTCGGACGTTCACCTCGTTCCCGGTACGCCTGCTATCTTGGATGGGCGAGAGCACCGTGCGTGGGGCGGCCACCGAGGCTGAGATGCAGACCGCTGGGATGCTCTCAAAGATGACAGGGGGCCGCAACTTCGGAACCCTGGCCAGGCTGTACGTCTCCGGCCGCGTCCTCCAGACGGGCTTCAGGGATGCCATGGGGCTCGATGTCAATCGGTGGGTCGGGTTTGGGCCGGCCGATGCAGGGCAGGATCTGGTGATATTCCCCGTCCCACCGATCGCCGGCGCCGCGGTGGCCACGATGAAGTACCTGTCCTCGGGCGACATCGACGATCTTCAGCCTGTGAACATACCAGGCGTCGGGAAGATCCCGCTACCGCGGACCCTGGTACCAGGCGGAGTGGCCCTGAATCGCCTGGGGCGGGCCATTGAGCAGTGGGACTCGGACGCCGGCGGCATGGTCGATGAAGACCAGCGGCCCGAAGACATCCTCACCGCAATCGTCGATCACGCCGCACTCGTCCGGGCGCCCGTCGCCGTTGCAGTCGTCGCTCGTTGAATCCGTGATATCGCACTCGTCGGGGATACCGTTCCCGTTGCAATCCCCACTTGTTCCGTCGGCGATGTCGCACTCATCGGCGACGCCGTTGTTGTTGCAGTCGGGCAGGCCGCCTTTGCATTGCCCATAAGACGGGTCAGACGACCCAACCGCAAGCGCTACAACGGCGCACATCGCCGTGACGTTTCCCTTGGACAGCCTCATGACTTGACTCCCATTCCAGATCTTTCGCACCAGGCGCTCAACGTACCCTCGGCCACGCCGGTCCCGTGAAACATGCGCCTGCGCATCCGGTAAACTGCCGACCCGTTGCGTTGTAGAGATAGGATCACGCGTATGGCCGACAGCCGGCGCCCGAGTCGACCGTCGAGTATATCACTCCGGGTAATGAGCTACAAGAATGCAGCTTTTCGAGGCTTCCGGGAGGGTGCGTGTTACGATTGCGGGGAACTGAGCCGATCGGGTGCCACGGGCAGCTTGCCCGCCCGTTCTCTTGCGTCCGAACGCACTGGCGAACACGGCGCCAGTGACATTCCGTTAGCGTTGTGCTCGCCCATCAACGCTACCGCTACTCGGTCCGGGATACCGGGAACAGCCGATGGACCGTGATTGAGCGGTGCCGTCGAGGGAATGTCCAGATGTCGGATCGGATCACGCCGCCAGGAAGCGGTCCTCCAGCGTGACGCGGATCTTTTTCAGGGCGTTGTTCTGGATCTGACGCACACGCTCCTTCGTAACGCCGATGATGTGGCCGACTTGCTCCAGCGTTTTCGGTTGCGGCATGAAGCCCTCAGTCGGCGCACCCAGGGCGAAACGCTCGCTGATCACCGTCTGCTCCACGGCGCTTAAGCACGCCAGGTTGTGCAGGAAGATCTCCTTGACCTCATCCACGCAGTCTTCCTCCCTGCACTTGCGCTGGCTATCCACAAAGTCGCTGCGCTCCATGGCCGGATCAAACTCCGTCGGAAACGTGCCGCGATAGCGGCTGGCGCGCATGGCCACACGGGAGAAGCTCTTGAGAATCGCACGGCACGAGTAGGTGCTGAACTTGAATCCACGGGAGCAATCGAACTTTTCGACGCTTCTGAGCAGAGCCATGTTCCCCTCGCTGATCAGCTCGTTGAAGTCGATGTTGCTGAGCTTGGTCCGCTTAGCCATGGCCAACACCAGTGGCATGTTCAAGCGAACGATCACGCTTCGAGCGGTGAGCGCGCGATGGCCCCAGGCCAGTAAATGACGCACCTGCGTGCTCGACAGCTTTCTGCGCCTACCAGCCTCCAGCAGTAGCGCGACGCGGCGGCGGGCATAGTTATAGCGCATGAAGATGTGTCCCTCCTGCGCGTAGGTCAATGCCGGCGGGCGCTCGCGTGTCTTCACCGCGTCCGTGATGGCATCCGGCGTCTCGATGAACCGGGTGGCCTTGCGGTTTACGAGACGGGCGACCGCGCCGAACAACTGGCGCTCGAGCGGGGAATGTTCAAAGTCCGGATGCTCCACGAAATCGGACCGCTCGCTGATGAGACGATTCAAAAGCACCTCGTCCTCTGGCGCAAGCCCGCGAAGAAACGAGACGTTCGGGGCCTTGATCGTCGGAATCATTCCGGCCTTCTTTCCGGCCTTCACACAACCCATTACTTGTGCCGCCATGTTTCCGCTCCTTGGCGCCGATGTCGTCGGGTCGAGCCAGACCAGATCAGGAGACCCATAAAAGCATCCCCTATCTATATACGCCGCGCATGGCACGACGGACGTCGCTACGTCCGACACGCCAAAGGCGTACAGATCTAGTATGAACGATCTACAGACACACCGGCAGAATTGAGCGGCGGAGGGGGGACCAACAACCGAGAGAAGTATACCCCGAACTCGGGGGGTTGGCAAGGGCCGAGAAGTAATTAATTTGACTCGCCTCAGGGCCAGTTGCTTCTTGGGCTGGTTTTTCTCAATTTCCACGCGAAAAGAGTAGGTTTCGCGTTGGATCCGCAGAAAAACGGGGGCGATCGCCTGCCCCTCTGAAAACCTTCCTTTGACGGCTCGGCGACCACGAAAGAGCTGGGGAGAGGCAAAGTTCATCTTTGTGCCCCCCGCCCAGCTCAACGGCAGCTTCGGCTTCCCGCTCGACAACCTCTCCGTTCAAGGTTGGTTGAGGCCTTCTAACAAAACAAGGCAACGAGCGCTCGACGCCACGGGATGATGCCTCGGGCTGAAACTCGCGGCCCGGTTGGGCTGGAGGATCTGAAGACCACTACCGATTACCTTCGTGCCTTCGCTCGCATGACGGTCGCTTGTTTGTATAGAACCTTGAGGGTGCGGATTTGGCCGGCGTGATAGGTGTCGTGCAGGGCTATGCCGTAGACGTGCTTGGCTGGCTCACGCCGGCTGCCACGCCCGCTCGAAAGCTGTGATAGGGGTGCCGTAACCATCGCTTCGCGCAGCGCCTTGTGCTCGCCGTCCAGAAGTTTGACATAGTCCCGCCATTGTTGATTTGTGATTTCTTCGGGCAGCGCAAACCAGTTGCTGCCTTTCAGCGGGAACGATCCGCGTTTGCCGCCGAGAATCCGGCGGCGGACAGCGTACTTCCAATAGGCACAATGCACGGTGATTTCGGCGATGCTGTGTCGACCGGGCCGGGGACGCCAGACGGCTTGCTCGGCTGAAACCTGCCGAACCGAGCCCCTCAGGTTGGGCCCGTGCCACGCCGTCCGGTCGTACGCCTCGTCAAGAATACACAGGAGCAGGGCTCGAGGATCCGATGAAATCTTCGTGCTCGCTTTGACCATCTGTTCCCCCATTGTTCACGGTTGATCCATCGCCTTTTCGAGTCAAGAGCAGACACCTTGCAAAGCACTCTAACGAACCTGGGCCATGCGGGCTCTCGCCAAATCATTCGATAAGGGGGTCGAGGATCTCACAGTGAGGGCACCTTGAGGGCAAATGGCATTCAACCATCGAGAAACCCTCGCTGAGGCCTGAGTTTCAAGACCTTGCAGAAGTAACGGAGAGGGGGGGATTCGAACCCCCGGTACGGTGATAACCGCACACTGGTTTTCGAAACCAGCTCCTTCAGCCGCTCGGACACCTCTCCTTCCAAGTTCCTTGGTGTTATCGGTAGTTTGACCACTCGACCCGACGAATGGGGAGGCTCGCGTAACGCCAGCCAAGGCCGGTCTGGCACTCTACCTGGCCGTCCCCCAGCCCGTTCGTCGGTGGGGAGGATTCTAGCGGGTGAAGCCTGGTGAGGACAACCCGGAACGAGCAGTCCGGTTGGGAAGAAAGGATCGGTGGCTGGAGAATAACTCATTCAAAGTTTTGTGCTAATGCTGCTATTGCCGAAAATACTAGAGCAAGCTCCCTTTTTCTGGAGCAATCCAGCGACCGTTTTTTCCGGGATATTTTCCCGAAATGGCGATACACAACAAATGAGATCGTTGTAAAGTAAACTCTGGCGAACACGCCTCACCTCTCCGCAGGAGTTGGAGCAAGGTGCGGTGCCATTGGACCTTAGCGTCGGGGCGAGGATCTGAGACTATGAGCTGTAATCCGCCCGGACGAATCGGTTCATTTCTTCCGGTTTTGAAACGATTTCTATGGTTGGGCATGATGGCCGCCCACGGCCCAGCCTTCGTCGGGGCGTGGCGATCCTTCATCGCCGACGGCCTGGCCACCGAGCACCTGGGTGGGTGCCTGGGGCTGAGTCTGGCGATGCTGTTTTTCGCACTGAAGCTGTGCGGAGTCGCCCAGCTTCGGTTCCCCGAGAACCGGCGGGCGTGGCTTGCGATGACCCTGATCGTCGCCTTGGTTCATGTGGACTGCATTCAACCCGGCGAGAATGAGGCTGGAAACCAGAGGTGGGCGGTTATTGCGGCCGTTTCCATTCTGCTCGCCGATCCGACACGGCTCACCCGGTCGCTGGCCGCCCTGCTGGCCAAACTCCGATCGATCGGCAACGAAACGCCGGCGGTTTGCAGCGTAGGCCGTCACCATTGGCTGAACTTTTTCATACCACATAGCCGGGTTCTGCTACTTAACTCCGGAATCCCTCGTTCACCCCCCTCGGCTTCTCATCCTCGACGGACAACCCGCTGAACCCGTGCGCGGTGCAGGCGGGTTGGCTTCGCTCTTATCGTTTCAACACGTAGAATAGATCATTGCAAAGCGAACTCGGCCTCGCGCCCGCGCGCGAATCCGCAGGAGCACATGTTGAAAGACCTGCCCATGCAACCATTATCCAAAGACGCCGCCCCGGCCTCGAACGTCAAGCAGCCGCCGGGGCGCTTGCGACGAACGACCCTCTTGTTGATTAACCTTGGTACTCCGCAAGGCACAGACACTGCCTCCGTTCGTCGATACTTGGCGGAGTTTTTAAGCGACCCGGATGTGATCCGCCTGCCGAGAGGCTTCGGATGGCTCAACGGTTTTCTGGGGCGCACGATCGCCCGGTTTCGCGCACGGGGTTCCGCCCACATGTACCGCAAAATCTGGACCGACCGTGGATCCCCGTTACGCATCCATACGGAAGAACAGGTGGAGGCGCTGCGGAAGACGCTACCGCCCGAATGGCGCGTCCACTACGCCATGCGTTACGGGCAACCCTCGATCGATGAGGCCGTCGCGGCGATTGAAG
The DNA here is from genome assembly GCA_022563615.1 of Planctomycetota bacterium. Lineage (GTDB taxonomy): Bacteria > Planctomycetota > Phycisphaerae > UBA1845 > UBA1845 > JADFMZ01. The sequence goes on along the minus strand of JADFMZ010000028.1, from coordinate 9,682 downwards.
CGTCGGATGTGGAAGAGTTGATCGTCATTCCTATGTACCCGCACTACAGCGGTCCGACGACGGGTACGGCCTTGCGCGTGCTGCACGAACGTCTGGCGCGGTTCGGACATAGAATGCACGTTACCATACTCACGTCCTGGTACGACGACGCCGGATACGTCCATGCCCAGGCTGACCGCATCAACCAATTCGCCGCCTCGAAGCAACTGACGCCGGAAGATACCTTTCTGTTGTTCTCGGCCCACGGGCTACCAGTGTCCTACGTGACGCAAGGCGATCCCTATGCTCAACACGTGGAGCGCAGCGTGGAACTGGTGCGTCGCCAGATGGGTTGGCCCCAGCACCGCGCCGGGCTGGCCTATCAAAGTGTCGTTGGGCCGGTGCGATGGCTCGAACCCCACACCGATACAACCATGATTGAACTGGCCCGGTCGGGTGAGCGGCGTATTCTGGTCTGTCCGATCAGCTTCACGGCAGACTGCCTCGAAACGTTGGAGGAAATCAACCTGCGCTATCGGGTGCCGGTGGAACAAGCCGGGGCTGAACTGCACCTCTGCCCCGCGCTCAACGACCATCCATCGTTCATCAACGCCCTGAAGAGCCTGGCCCTGAGAGGCGCACGACCGATCATGGAGCCGACCCCGGAACGCGAAGAAAAAACCAAGCCTGTCCTCGACGGGCGGGTGCGATCCGAGCCGGCAGGCGAACGCGGCGAGACCGAAACCCTTGTGATGATCGGTGCGTCGCTACGAGGTCGTCTGGGTCCGGGTCGGGGGCCGCTACTGGACTATTCGACGCCGGACGGTTTCCGCCGGGTGAAACGATCGCAGTGTGAAGTGCCCGAAGTGCTACGCTCCATTCTGTCCGACACCCGCATTAAGGAGGCCTGGTTGTGGAACACCTGCCAGCGGATCGAACTTTACGGGCGAATCGGCGGGAAAGAATCGGCCGATGAGCGAGCGGACATTATCCGTGGGGTCTGTCGGCATCTGTTCAGCCGGGACGATCCAAGCGACGTCCAGGTTAACGCGTTGTGGGGCGAGGACGCTAAGCATCATCTGCTGCGGACGGCGGCGGGCTTGAATAGCGATCTTCCCGGCGAGCGGGACATTGTGGAGCAGCTTCAGGCGGCGCATCGTCTGGCGGGCCGGGCGGGCACAGCCGGTGGGTTCACCGACCTCCTGATCGCTGACACCCTTGCGAGAGAAGGTCAGGTGCGCCTCGACACCGAATGGGGCCGCTTCCACCCGGACTACACTTACGCAGCCCTGAACCGGATCATCGAGTCGTCCGGGCTGCGTCTCGATGAATGTCGTATCGTCGTGATCGGCGGCTCAACCACGTCGGCAGGCGTATTGCACACGTTCATGGAACGGTTTGAGGTTCCGAGTCGACAAGTTACGTTGCTGTATCGAGGCCACCGACGCGGCGGACAAACCAAAATCCTGCGCAAGGCGATTGGGCAGGGGAAACGAATCCGAGTGCAGTCCTACCAGGAACAGGCTGTGCAGCGCGCCATCGCCGAGGCGGACGTGGTCGTATTCGGCGTGGACCGCAATGAGCCGGTGCTTTCGGCAGAGCAACTTCGCGGCTCGCACGACCGGCAGTCGCGTCCGCTGACCATCTTTGATTTCAACCTCTTCGGCTCGACGGTCGGTCTGGACACGATTTCGGGCGTCACTCTGTACGACGCGCGAAGCTTGGAGGCTGAAGTGGCTTCTTTCGCCGACCGGATGTGCGCCTCGAAACGCTTCACGCAAGCCCTTCAAACCGCAGAGGTGTGGCTCCAGGAACATGCGTTGGAGCGGCAAGCAAACTTTCAGTGTGAGCCTATGGGCGATATCGTTTGCGGCACGGTCCGGGAAGCGCCGGTCGAACTCGTGTCGGCTGGAACCGGACGGTCGGAGATCTTGGGGCCACCCGGCCGGCCTGTCGCCGGCAAAGTATTGGAGGGCCGCCTGCCATGATCGCCACAACGAACGAAGTCGATCTTGAGGTTTTTCGACGCTATGCCGGACTTTCCCTGCCTCGGCACGTGTCCTATCCCATGCCATCGTGGTGGCATGAGATGAACGCCGAAGAGGCGGCGGCCTTGTTTCAAGACAGCCATCGCCAAACGCCCGGCTACGACCTTTCGCTTTACCTGCACATCCCGTATTGCGAAACACTGTGCAAGTTCTGTGCGTGCAATCGCGTGATCCAGCGAAAGGCAAGCCGAGGAGCCGCCGAGAATACGGAACGCTACGTCTTGGCCTTGATGCGTGACATTCGTGCGACCGCTGCAACCGTCGAGGGCAAGCGAACCTTGAGACAGATCCATTGGGGCGGCGGCAGTCCATCCTATCTTTCCATCGATCAGATCCAGCGCATTGAGCACACCATCCTGGACTCGTTCGAGTTGGCCGCGGATGCGGAAATAGCCATGGAGATCGACCCCCGTACCGTCGGCCCCGAGGAGCTGCGTCAACTGCGAGAGCTGGGATTCAACCGAATCTCGTTCGGCGTGCAGGATTTCGACAAACAGGTGCAGGAACATGTGCGCCGCGTGCAGCCCTATGAAATGGTGCGCGACGTGGTGGCGGCCTGCCGCGACTTGAGATTTGACAGCGTCAACTTCGATCTGATCTACGGTCTGCCGTACCAGACCGTAGAGACCGTGCGGAACACCGTGCGGGCAGCCCTGGCGCTGTCGCCCAACCGCGTGGCCTTCTACCACTACGCGCAAATTCCCGAGAGGATCGCCACCCAGAGGGGCATCGACCACACCAAGCTTCCCGACAGCGAGACAAAGCTGGCCATGTTTCTGCTTGCGTTGCGATTGTTCGAGGAGGCCGGCTACCAATTCGTCGGGCTGGACCACTTCGCCAGACCGGACGAATCGCTGGCCCGCGCGCTGAAGGCGGGAACCCTCCAGCGCAACTTCCAGGGGATGAGCACAGGAGGCGATCTGCGACTCCTGGGTGTGGGCGTTTCCGCCATCACGCATTTGCTGGATGTCGGATTCCTGCAAAACGTCAAGGGAGTGGAAGATTACGTCACGCGCATCGAAGCGGGTCGAAGCCCGGTCGAGCGCGGCAAGAGGCTTTCGCGGGATGATTGCATCCGACAGGCATTGCTCAACGAACTGTATTGTACCGCAAGGATTCAGCCGGAAAACCTCGAGAAACGGTTTGATATTCGCTTCGTCGATTATTTCGCGGATGAACTCGATACGCTGCGTGAACTTGAGAGCGATGGTCTGGTAACGGTGGATGAGAGCGGCGGCGTTCGTGTGACGCACCCGCTCGGGCGGATCCTGATGCGCAACGTGGCCGCCGTGTTCGATGCGTATCTCGATCCGACGGCGTATCGCAACGGCCAACCTGCCTGCTTTTCAACCAATGCCTGAAGGAGCTTGACCTAGATGCTCAAGAACGACCTCTTCCTGCGGGCGGCTCGGCGGGAACGAACCGAACGCACGCCCGTATGGCTGATGCGCCAGGCTGGTCGCTTCGACCCTCAATATCGCGCGCTGCGTGAACAGGCCGACCTGCCCCTGGAGGCGACCTTCCGGCAACCCGACCTTTGCGCTGAAATTTCGCTGCTGCCCAAACGCTTCGGCGTGGACGCCATCGTCTTCTTTCAAGACATTCTCACTCCGCTGGCGCCGATGGGGGCGTCTTTCGTCTTTCGACCGGGCCCGATACTTCCCGAGCCGCTACGCACGCATCGGGACATCGCGTCGCTGGCGCCGTATGACGTAGCCGACGAACTCCCGTTTGTGGCCGACACACTCAGACGGGTTCGAAAGGAACTGGACGGTGAGCTGCCCCTCCTGGGATTTGCCGGTGCGCCCTTGACCTTGGCGTTTTTTCTGATTGAGGGTCGAAGCCCCGGCCTCAAGCCCGAAGCAACGCTGCGGATGATGGATCGCGAGCCCGCCCTGTTGCACAGCCTGCTCGATCGGCTGGCCGACCTGACAGCCGACTACCTGATGTTTCAAATTGAGGCTGGCGCGGACGCCGTGCAACTGTTTGAGTCCACCGCCCATCTCGTGTCTCGGGCGCAATATGAAGAATTCGCGCACCCATACCATGTCCAGATTTTTTCAAAGCTGGCCGGTCGGGCGCCTACCATCCTGTTTGTCAAAGAGCAGCCGCTGGTGGAGCTGATGGCCGACAGCGGCGCGGATGTCCTGAGCGTGGGCGTGTGCGTGGATCTGGCCGAGGCGTGTCGCCGGTTTGGGCAGCGCGTAGCGTTTCAAGGCAACGTGGACCACCAGCTCTTGTTGTCCGGGTCGATGGAAGAGATCGACGAGGCTGTCCGCTCCTGCGTCGAGGCCGGCGGGCGGCAAGGGCACATTCTGAACCTCAGCCATGGCTTGTTGAAAGATACGCCCGTCGAGAGCGTCATCCGTTTCATCGAAGCCGCCAGAACCCTAACCTTCGACACCGAACCACAGGCCGTAGCTGCAAGCTGACCGATCATGTCACACGATCAGCGCGATGTCATCGTCGTGGGCGGTGGGATCAGCGGCCTGACGGCTGCATGGCATCTAAAAAACGCCGGGGTCGATGTGTGTCTGTTGGAAGCCGCCCCCCGGGTCGGCGGCGTCATGCAGACCGAACGTCGCGACGGGTTCCTGCTTGAAAAGGGACCGTTCAATGTCATCGTGCGCGAGGCCGCGTTCGAGCGGCTCTTGGAAGAGGTGTCGGATGACGTAGAGGTCATCACCGCGGATCGTGCCGCCCGGGCGCGGTATATCTATCGCGCCGGCAATTTGCACGCAGTGCCCAGCCATCCCATCGCCCTCTTGGGAACTCCGCTGCTTACCACGTCGGCGAAGTGCCGCCTCCTGGCAGGTCTTTGCGCCAGCCGTCGGCATGGGGCCCACGAGGAAACAATCGACCAGGCTGCGACGCGCCGGTTTGGACGGGAGGTGGCGGACACGTTGGTCAGTGCTGCGATCAGCGGCATCTACGCGGGGGACACCCACCGGCTCAGTCTCAAGGCTTGCTTTCCGAACGTGTGGCGGATAGATACGAAAACGCGAAGTCCACTCGCGCATGGCCTGGTCTCGGCCCTTGCTCGCGTTGCGAAATCGAGACGTGCGTCGTCGGGAAACGGGCGCGGGGCCGCTTCCAAGCCTCGACGTTGGCGCGGATTGATTAGTATCAACGGAGGCCTCGGCGAGCTTGCAACCGTTCTGGGAAAGCGGCTGGGCGCCGACCTTCACACCCGTTGCCGGGTGGAAACCATTCGCGCCACAGACCGGGGCTATGCGCTGACGTGCACGACCCGCGCCGGGACCGATCAGCCCTATGCCTGCCGTCGTCTCTTGCTCGCGGGATCCGTTCACGAGGCTGCCCGATTGGTTGCGCCGCTGTCGTCGAAGGCGGGTTCAATTCTTCGCTCCATCGAATGTGCCTCCCTGATCGTGTTGAACCTCGGATTTAACCGAAGCGACGTTGCCCATCCGATGAAAGGATACGGTTTTCTTGTGCCTCGAAGTGAGCCCGACTTTCCGCTGATGGGTATGCTGTGGGCGGACAGTATTTTTCCGCACCACGCCCCGAAAGATCGCCGCCTGATCCGCGTGTTTATGGGTGGGAGCCGCGACCCCGAGGCGGCGTCAAGAACCGATGACGAACTGCTCGCACAAGCGCTGGGCGCGTTGCGGCCTCTGTTGTGCATATCAGGCGACCCCGTCTTGGTCGACGTGTGTCGCTATCGCGCCGCAATCCCGCAATATGTCATCGGGTACGCGGAAAAAATCAACAGCTTGCGCTCAGCACTGTCCGAGCAGACTGACTTGCACTTGATCGGAAACTATCTACAGGGCATTTCGATCAATGACTGCGTCCGCCTCGCAACGGAGACTGCGAACCAGTTGATCCCACCCGCCGGGTGATCCAACCCGCCGGGTGATCCAAACCGCCGGGTGATCCAACCCGCCGGGTGATCCAACCCGTCGGGCGATCCAACCCGTCGGGCGATCCAACCCGTCGGGCGATCCAACCCGTCGGGCGATCGCACGCCCACCCGCCGGGGTCAAGAAAAACTAAGACCGTCTAACAAAACGTATTTCGAAGCACCCACGACACTCCGACGTTCGCGCAGGCTGAAGCCTGCGGCTCGGTTTTAGAAACTCTAAAGCGCCGGCTACAGGCTTTGGCAACCTGCGCCGGCGCTTCGGATTCGTGGTTATGTAGTTTCCGGCCAGCGGGCTACATTCCGTATTCCTTCAGTTCCGGCGTCAGCATCCGCTCAATCCGAGACTGGCATGAGACCAGGTGTGCCTGCGAAGCGAAATCGAGCCCTTCGCCCTCGCGCACCTTCTCGATCTCCTCCTGCAAAGTTCGCAGCACATGCTGCACCATCGCGTGCAGGTCCGGGGAGATCACCGTTCCCGGCCGAGTCCGAACCAGAGGCTCCATGAGCGTAAGATACTCCCTTTGCAGCGATCGTCGGATGCTGGAAACAAACGGCGAGGTGTCGGACCAAGGCCCTTTGGTCAATCTGGTTCCGTCCACCGAGTCGCGCCAACAAGCCCGCTGAAGACGTTGGAGGTATTCCGCCACCGTCAGCCTGTCGGCGGCGGTCGTCTTCATCTCCGCGTCGTGGATGCGCCGCAGCGTGTTGGGGAACAACCGCGGGAACAGCGTCCACCACTGCAATCCGGCAATCACGTCGTGAATCGGGTAATCGACCACCATATCCATCCGCGTGCCATGATGCCACCATCGGGCCGCCGTCAGGTGGTTCAGAACTTCCGGCGAAACGGAGAAGAACTTGTCGGTGAACAACTGCTCTTCCAGGAAAGCCATGGCGTCGCGCTGCAGCTTGACATCGACCAGGCGAAGCGGTGTCACGGCGTCTGGATCGCCGCGATGGCTGCGACTGGTGTACTGACCTCCGATGTAATTGCCGATGACGGCGATGACGCGCGTCTTCTCGAACATCAGCCTTCCAAACGTCGGTCGAAGGTGATACCAGCTTTCCTTGTCCTTGACCGCCCAATCCAGAATGCTGTCCAAGCGCTCGTTGACCAGGGCGATCTGCTCTCGCGCCCGCTCGACCGGGTCGCCGGAAAGGTCGAAACGATTCGATCGCGGGTCGGGCCCAAAGATGGTCGTGTCCTCATCGGACGCATAGGCCAACTCCGGCTCGGCGGCGCGAGAGGCAATCTGATCCAGCATCTTGAGCTCGGCGGCGTTGGGTCCGGAAAAGGCCGGCGTGGAGGATTTCTTCGGCGACTCGGCTTCGGAGTCTCCCGCCTTGGCGGCATGGGCGGTGATCAGCTTGCGAGCCTCTTCGGGAAGTTTATCAAACACGTCTTTGGGAATATCTGAAACGGTTTCGCTTGAGGTCTTGTCCGAGGCCCGGTCGGCTGTTTTTTCCTCGTTATCGGGCGCCTTGGGCTCATCTTTGGAATCGCCGGGAGCCTTATAGGAACCGTCGGCGGGACGATACCCATACTCAATGGCCCAGTAGTCATAGGGGCCTAGCGTCGGCGTGAGGAAGTGCCCTTTCAACGCATCTTTCTCAAAGAAAAGCACGGGGTTGTAATCCATGACCGAACCGGTGGTGGGCTCTCCAGTCTCTCGACGGCGCTTGATTTCTTCGAGGGAATAGATGGTGCTGGCCTTGAAGTTGTGTCTGAGTCCGAGCGTGTGACCCACCTCGTGCATGACCACCTCTTTGATGACGTCATAGAGGAATCGGTCGATGACTTCTTTGGGTTTTTCCGCCAGCATGGCGTACCCCAGGGCAAGCTGGTGCTTCATGCCTTGCGCATAATCGCAGGCGATGTGACCTCGCCGTCGCATCCGTTCGCGCTGCAGGTCGCGCAGGGCCGGCTCTTTGCTTTCTCCAAACGCAAAGCGCTCCCAATCGCGCGTGGGGCGTTTCCACTGCGGATGGGCTTCGAGAAAGGCGCGAACCGCCGGATCGCCCATCCTCATTTCCATCGCACTGGTCGGCAACATTCGCTGCGCGCTTTGCTCGTAGAAACGCACCATCGAATCATCAAACACAATGTCCGCGTCGTAGATCTGCCCGGTATAAGGGTTGGCCCGATGGGGCCCCATCGCAAAGCCGCCGCCGGTCACGATCCAACGAAAGAAGCTGTAGCGCATGTCCTCCGGGTCCAAATCCTTCCATTCATTGTCGTTGGTCTGCTGGCGGACTACGACCGCGTTGACAAAGCCGATCTTCTCAAAGGCTTTGTTCCACTCCAAAATGCCGTCTCGAACCGCACGGCGAAACCGAACCGGCACGGTCTTTTCGATGTAGAAAATGATCGGCTGTTTCGGGTCGCAAAGTGAAAGCTTCGGGTCGCGCTTGACCAGATGCCAGCGGTCGACGTAGCGATTGAAGATGTCTCTCGACTCGGTCGGTTTGGCCCAATCCTGGTTGGTCGTCAGAAAGTATCCTATGCGGTCGTCGGCCGTACGCGACGCATAGTCGCTCTTGGGGAGTTTCCAGAAGCTGAAGTGCACCATCTTCTTGTCAAAGGATCCGGGGGGCGACGTGCTGCCGACCGCAAGCGCCACGCCGATCTCCACGTTGAGCTCGAACGCTTTCTTCTTCGTCCACTTACTCAGGGACGCATTGATCCCCGCTCCGCGCCGGCCGGACGAAAACGGCCCCATCGACATCCACGCGATGTCGGCGAAATTGCTCTTGAGCATCTTACCCAGATCGATGACCGGGTCGCCCTCCGGCGTCTTGGTGACAATTTTGACGGCGGCGCGAATGCGCTCGGGATAGGTGCGACGGACCACGTCGCTGACCGGATCCTTTTCGTCCACGACGTAGTGCGTTTCCGGCTGCACAAGCACGAGTTGCTTGTCGAGCAGTTCCCATTGCACGACATACTCGTCCAGCGGGAAGTTGGTGAAAAACCCGCCGCCCGAAACGCTGGTGGAGATCATAAACTTCTCGCCGATGAAGCCGGCGGGGATCTGACAAAGCAGCTTTTCAGGATCCTTATCCTTGGCGCTGGAAGGATAAGACCACAGGGTAAACATGCCCTCTTGCGCCACCATGTCCTTGGTGATTTCGTCAAACGGCGGAAACGGTGGTTTCTCTTTCGGAGAAGCCGGCGGCTTCGCTTCGGCAGGCGCCGACATCTTGACTACATCCGGCGCCTCCGCATTCACCGGAGCGCCGCCGTCGGTTCCCGCCCAGGCCAACGATATAGCCATCAAACCCGTAGAAATGCAACGAAACACGGCATGCCTCCTATCCAATGTCGCCGGGCAGTTCGAGGCACATCGATGCCTCGAACACGCCGCCGGATTCACTCATCTATTCTCTGAAACGTACAAGCAGCAACCGATTGCACGACCCCTTGCCTGATGGACGGCCAATCATAACACCTTTATGCGGGGTTTCAACATCGCCTACGCGTAACTTGTCCAAAAGGATCATTCAAAAGGACGACGGCCGACGCGTTTGTTTGTCGCCATCGTTACCGGCGCGTATATACTTTCCCGTGCGGTGTGACCGGGTTTCCGCCGTTTCCGAAGACATCCACGGATCGGATGTTTAATCGGAATCGTCTCGTGGCTGTATCGGTTCATACAACGTCTTACATCGGCAGACACCCCACAAGTGACTCCACGCGCGTTTGCTCACGATTGTTTGCTTCTCAGTGGACCAGGGGTTGCGACTGGCCGGCGGGTTGGGGTGGTTCGAG
>JADFMZ010000316.1 GCA_022563615.1 Planctomycetota bacterium | reverse complement strand
GTGGGACTCCCACCGATCATGTACATCCCCGCGCCGACATTCTGATCCGAAGGTATGTTGCCGACGTTGGCAAACCCGGCCATGACGATCGCTCCGTCGAGCACGGCGGTTTCATCGGTCCCGCTCGCCGTAACGACGTGGTAGGCGTTGTCGTCCTTTGAGTCGCAGAGGGTGCTGCAAAGGTCGGCCGCCAGTTCGGCGCAGCTCGTCTGCCACTGGATGTCGCAGCAGAGCGATTGCTCGGCGCAGACGGCCGCGGCGCAGGTCTCGTCGGGACAGCCGGGCGCAAACGTCGAGTTGCAGCAGCCTCGGTAGTCGTCGATGTCGGGGTCGTTGGCCAGCAGGTCGCCGGAAAGGATCGTCTCGTTTTGCTCGATGTCGCGCTGGTCGGGGTCGGGCGCCCCGCAGCCGGCGTAGCCGCCCTCGATGGTGACACCGCTTGACAGTGCAAACGTGGCCTCGCGCGGATCAGCCAGGCCGGTCGGATCGGCCCGATACACCCCGTCAGCCACGCGAATGATGCTGCCGGCCGTGACGACCGCCAGGGCTTCATGCAGTTCGGTGAAAGCGGTGCACCAGCTCGACCCGTCGTGACCCGGACCCGTGGCGCTCGAATCGACGTAAAGAATGGTCTGCCCCGAGGCGGTGGCGCCGCTTAGGAGCAGAATTACCCCAAGAACCATCGTGCGAACATTGTAAGCCATGATCACACTCCGTAACCCTATTACGATACCCCGGCGCTACCCGAATTTCAACCCTCCTTGTTCGCCCCAGGCAAGGCCGTCAAGACCCATTGACCAGGCCTGGAAGCCAATTCCAATCTGCCTTTGAGACGTTGGCCGCTCAGGACGAATCGGCATCGGTCCGGTGAAAGGGACTCGATCTCCACGACTCCGGCGTCCACACGGCGCACGACGCCCCGGCTGCCGCTGATGGGGCCCTCGTAGTCAAGGTAGGCCTTGCGGTGGTCGCCGATTCGCCGGGCGGCAATCGGGAGGCAGTCCCGGCTCACCGGCTCTCGCGAGAGCTGCCAGGTCAACAGGGTATCGATGTGTTCGAGCATCAGATCCCAGTGCTCGCCATTATCGAGCTGATGGTGTAGAATGACAAACCGGTTTGACATAGAACGTCAAAATCACTTACAGAATAGGGTGCCTCTTTAGCCCTGAACTTGTGGGTTGTTGGGCGGAAAGGCGAAGCTCTCGCCGAGCCAGCCAGACCGGCTCGGGCGTCGTCCCCAGTATTGGATCGCTCGCCCTTCGCGGCCGTCAACCCGTCTTTTCACAATTGTTGACAAAACAATAGGCTCAGGCGTAAGAACAATCGTAGAACAGTCGGGCGGGCGCCCGGCGACAACCTCATCCATTGAGGCTATGGTACCGGGATGAATCCAATGCTTCGAGGGGGCAGCTATGAAACACGTTAATCCAACGGCGGCGTGGAACCAGAAAGACGTTGAATTTGGGGACCGATTCGATCCCAAAGCGCAAGGGATGGATGCCAAGAGTCGGCGTCGATCTTTGGGCTTCGGGTTTCGCAGATCGCTCGCCTGCGCGTCCGATGCGTTGGGGTTAGCGGCGCTGATGATTTTGCTTCTGCCCCTGGTCGGGTGCGGGCCTGGATATCAACAACTGCGCCGGGAGGGTCAACAGGCGATGGGGGCCGGCGCGCATGGCCCGGCGCGCGTCTTCTTCCGACAGGCTGACCAGATTAGGCCTCGCCGTCCTGACAACCTCCACGACCTGGGTGCCTGTAGTGTTATGCTGGCGCGGCGAAACTTCGAGCAGGGTAATCGCGCAGCCGCGATGCGCGAGTTGGACGCTGCCACCGGCTACTACTCAGTCGCTCTGGATGTCTACCCCGGGCATCAGGCCTCGCTGGAGGGCAAGCACGTGGCCTTGAAGCTCAAAGGGCAGTTCGAGAAAGCGCTTGCACATGCAGAGTGGGCGGCGGAGTTCGTTGGTCCCGCCGCGCGGCAATATTTGTTCCTGGCCCACGAACTCGAAGAGCGTGGCGATCAAGACGGCGCGTTTCTTCGCTATCGCCAGGCGGTGGCTGTTGAACCGAGAAACGCTGAGGCCCATGTCGCGTTTGCAAAGTTCCTGATCAAGAGCGACAACGAGACGGCGGCTGTTCGTCACCTTCAGTCGGCCTACCGGCTCAACCCTCTTGACGAATGGGTGGCTAACGAATTGACCCAACGCGGCGCCATTCCTCCGCTGGCAGTGCGCGCGAGCGAAAAACCATAGGGCCAAGACGTGTGCGGCATCTGCGGCATCGTCCATTTCAAGCAGGAACCCGTTGATCCAGGTGCATTGGATCGAGCCTGCGCCTCGCTGCATCACCGAGGCCCCGATCACAAAGGGGTATGGCTGGCACCGACCGGAAGCGTCGGGCTGGGATCGACCCGGCTGGCGATTCTGGATCCCTCACCCGCCTGCCATCAGCCGATGCACCGTCCCGGCGGGCGTTATCACCTAATTTTCAACGGCGAAATCTATAATTTTCGCTCACTGCGCAAGCAGCTCATCGATATCGGCGAGCGCTTCGAAACCGACGGTGACACCGAAGTGATTCTAACGGCGTGCGCCGTGTGGGGAATCGAAGCGATGTCGCGTTTCAATGGCATGTGGGCACTGGCCTTTTACGATTCGCAATCCGGCTGCGGCTTCCTGTCGCGCGACCGTTTCGGCATCAAGCCGCTATTATATTCTTCGAACGCACATGGACTGTTGTTCGCCAGCGAACTTCGGGCGCTGACGCTGTTGGATCGTCTCGACCAAACGATCGACCCTGAGGCTCTGGTTCAGCATCTGCAATTCGGATACATCGCCCATCCAGCCACGATCTACCGCGCGGCGCGGCGTCTGCCGCCGGGCCACTACCTGAGCTTCACGCGAACTTCCGTCGGTAAGCCGACGCGTCATTACCAACCGTCTGCGCCAAGCGAGCAACTCCGCCGGACGACCGCTCAATACACACAAACAACGACGGAGCTAAGACACACGCTGGCCGACGCCGTCGTGCGCCGCCGGGTTTGCGACGTGCCGATCGGCGTCTTGTTATCCGGAGGTCTCGATTCCTCCATCGTCGTAGCGCATCTGGCTGAAGCAACCGGCCGACCCATTCAGACGTTCAGCATCGGCTACGCCGGGCAAAAATCCTACGACGAAACACACTACGCCCGCCTGATCGCAAAACGCTTCGACACTAAGCACAGAGAACTGCGGCTGACCGAAGGCGCCGTCATCGATGCCATTCCTTCGATCCTGGACCATCTCGGCGAGCCGGTCGGGGACAGTTCCATCGTTCCGACGGCCCTGCTCTGCCGCTTCGCCCGACAGTTCGTGACCGTAGCGCTAAGCGGTGACGGCGGCGACGAGTTGTTCGGCGGGTATTGGCGATACCTGGGCCATCGGGCGCTGGCCACCTATCGGCGCATACCCGGTTCGGTGCGGCGGTTCGTCGTTGCGCCTTTGTTGGCGACGCTCAGTGCTTCGCGGTCGTCGGTGTCGGGCCGTCGCGTTCGACAGCTTCGCAAGCTGCTTCGTTCTCAAGACGCAGACCCGCTGACACGACACCTGGCTTGGTCTCGTATCCTGGCGCCCGAGGCACAACAGATACTGAAAGAGGCCGGGTCATCCGCCGCGTGCGACGCTCGAACGCTGGAACAGGCACGCCGTTTGACCGAAACCGTGAACGGCGCCGACTCGCTTCATCGTATCCTCATGTTCGATTTACAGTATTCGCTGCCGGGCGACATGCTTCAAAAGGTGGACCTAGCCAGCATGATGCACTCGTTGGAGGTGCGCGTGCCGTTGTTGGATCACGAGGTTGTGGAGTTGGCCCTGGCTATGCCGTCGAGCTTTAAGATCCAGCGGGGGCTGCGCAAGCGCATTCTCATCGACGCCTATCGCGGCCACCTTCCGAACGAAGTTCTCGACCGCCCCAAGCAGGGCTTCGAGGTGCCGGTAGGGGAATACTTCCGAGGTCCGCTGCGCGACATGTTTCACGACGTGGTGACGCCAAGCGCTATCGACTCGTTTGGCCTGCTGAACTATTCCGCGGTCGAGGAAGTCTACCAGCAACACCTGACCCGCCGGACCGACCACGCCGACCTGCTTTGGGCGTTGCTCTCGCTCTGCTGGTGGCAGGCGAAGCGCGCAACTTGAGCGGACAGGTCGGGGAGGGTGAACAACACCGGTTTGGGCGTCATCGGAGGCATCATTGGCACGAAGGAGCAGCCACGCAGTCACGAATCGCGGCAAGAGTAGGTCATTTCGCTTGAATCGGGCGGTTCGTTTGGGTACGATCACGG
>JADFMZ010000315.1 GCA_022563615.1 Planctomycetota bacterium | reverse complement strand
GATCTTCGCTGACGCACCCAAATAGGACAGTCTTGTGGACGGCCGAAGCAATGGAAATATCGCGCGGGCTAAAGCCCGCGGCTCAGTCTTGTTTGATTGCCTGAAGCGGCAAGGGTAACAGCCATGTGCGGAATCTGTGGAATATGTCTTGATGATCCACGCGCCCGTGTGGATAGCGCGGTGCTCGACGCCATGAGTTCCTCTCTGGCGCACCGTGGCCCGGATGGGAACGGAACATTCTTGGACGGACCGGTGGGACTTGGACACCGACGCCTCTCCATCATCGATCTAAGCCGCGGCGAACAGCCGATGTACAATGAGGACCGCACCATCGCGCTCATATTCAACGGAGAGATTTACAATTACATAGAGTTGCGGAAGTCACTCATCGAACGAGGCCATCGATTTTGCAGCGATGCGGATACGGAAGTTCTTGTCCACTTGTACGAGGATTACGGCGACCAGTGCGTCGAGCACCTGAGGGGCATGTTTGCGTTCGCCATTTGGGATGGGCGTCGCAAGCGGTTGTTGGCCGCGCGGGATCGCATGGGGGAAAAACCGTTTTATTATTGTCAGCACAACGGGCGGTTCTTGTTTGCCAGCGAACTCAAAGCTTTGCACAAGGACCGCACCTGGACGCCTCGCATTTGTACGGCCTCTCTCGATCACTATCTGGCGTATGGATACATTCCCGCGCCGTTCACAATTTTTGAAGACGTCTTCAAGCTTCAGGCTGCCCACACGCTGGTATGGGAAAAGGGTAGGGTCAGTACGTCTCCCTACTGGAAAGTGGATTTCACGACGGGACCGCGACTGGATGAACAGGAGTACGTCGAGGAGTTGAGACGGCGGCTGGACGACTCGATCCGGCTGCAGATGCGGAGCGACGTGCCGTTGGGCGCTTTTCTGAGTGGCGGAATCGACTCCAGCGCAATTGTCGCCTTAGCCAGTCTTCAAATGAACAAACCGCTTGCAACCTTTTCGGTCGCGTTTGCGGACCAGGAATTCGACGAATCACGCTACGCCCGGATGGTGGCGGAGCGTTACGGCACCGAGCATCACGAGATTGTCGTTCGCGACATGGACGTATCCACCTTTCCCGATCTGGTCGGTCATTTTGATGAACCCTTCGCGGACCCTTCAGCCATTCCGACGTACTACATCACGCGCGAGGCGAGGCGTTTTGTAAAGGTGTGTTTGTCGGGCGACGGTGGTGATGAATTATTTGGCGGGTATGACCAATACGAGGATTGTTTGCGGCAGCGCTGGGTTGACTGGATACCCGGTGGCGTGAGACGAGCGATGTTCGGTCGGTTGTCGAGCGCACTGCCTGATTACGTGTATGGCAAGGGCTGGCTTCGACGGATGTCAGTTTCCGGCGCGGTGCGCTACCAGCGCCAGATGGGTGTCTTCGACCCTGAGGAGCGATTTCAGCTCCTGCGATCAGAACATTTTGACCCATCAACCCAAGAGCCCTGGCTGTTCAGTCCGTACTTTTCCGACAACGGGCACGATCCCGTAGCGGTCCGTCAGCACACCGATCAACGAACGTATCTGCCGGAGGACATCCTGGTCAAGGTTGACCGTACGTCGATGATGCATGCACTCGAAGTGCGCGTTCCGTTTCTGGATCATCGGGTCGTGGAATGGACCAACGCCATGCCGACGAACATGAAAATTCGAGGCGGCGTGCGCAAGTATGTATTGAAGCGTCTCCTGGCCGACCTCTTGCCGGCTGAGATTCTGGAGAGAGGGAAGCGCGGATTCGGCATACCCATCAAGCACTGGTTCAGGAGCGATCTGGACGGCTTCGCCCGAGACATGCTGCTTTCGCCAAGCAGCCGTAGCCAACAATTTTTCAGGCCCGACGCCGTACGCCGACTTCTTGACGGACACGGTCGAGGGCTGCGCGATCTAAGTCGCAGATTGTGGACCGTGTTGTGGTTTGAACAATGGTGCCGCTTGTCTGGAGTTTAGTGTGAGTACGATCACGCAGACTCCGGCGGCGGCGTTCGGGCACACATCCGATGTCGCGCATCGACCTCTTTGCATCGTGCTGGTGGTAAGCAACCTTGAATTTGGCGGGACACAGCGCCAGGTTGTTGAATTGGCCAATCACCTCGATGAAGCGCGGTTTGCCGTTCATCTTTGTTCGCTATCGGGATTTGTGCCGCTGGCAGACAAGCTCAGGCGCTCCGATACACGATTGCACATTATCAAGAAGCGGTTCAAGTTTGATCTAACGGTTGTTCCGCGCCTGGCGAGGTTACTCCGAAGGCTTCGGGCCGATCTCGTGCACGGTTTCCTGTTTGATGCCGATATCGCAGCGCGATTGGCCGGACGCCTTGCCGGTGTCGGGGCCGTCCTCGGGTCGGAGCGAAACACCAATTACACTCTGACGCGACGGCAACTCCTGAGCTATCGGTGGACACGCGGGTGCGTGGATCTGGTCGTCGCCAATTCCGAGGCTGGAGCGCGGTTCAACAGTCGGATGCTCAGGCAGGATTCGTCCAAGTACCGCGTCGTGCATAACGGCGTGGACATCGACGCCTTCGCGCCGCGCGACGGCTCGTCGGCCCGGAAGGCATTGGGGCTGCAGGAAAGTGATCCCGTCGTGGGAATGTTTGCGAGCTTCAAGCCGCAAAAAAATCACGCCATGTTCTTTGCAGCCGCTCGACGACTGCTCGACGATCTGCCCGACACGCGGTTTCTGCTGGTCGGTGACGAGCTGCACGGGGGGCTGCACGGTTCGGACGCCTACAAGCAGCGAATGGTCGGATTGTTGGATGAATTGGGTCTGAGGGAACGATGTCTGTGTCTGGGCAACCAGGTTGACGTAGCCCGACTGTACAACGCCTGTGACGTGACTGTACTACCCTCTTTGCATGAGGGTACGCCCAACGTGCTTCTCGAATCGATGGCGTGCGCGGTCCCGGTCGTCGCCACCAACGTGAGTGACAACGCGCATATCGTGCCGCACGATAAGGCGGGATACCTCGTGGAGCCGGGCGACGATAAGATGATGGCTGTTCATCTTCGCGAAATATTGACGAACCATGCTCGGCGCAGGGAAATGGGGACAGCCGCTCGCCAGTGGGTCACTGAAATGTTTTCAACCAAGGTGCTGGCGTTACGGATGGGGGATACCTACGAATCTCTCCTGGCAACCCGATCGGTTGCGGGGCAGCCCCGATCGTGAACGAGCGTCATCGGCGAACGACGGTCGGCGCAGAAAACCTCTGAAAAATGACACGAAAACCTCCAAACGTGGTGATGATTATCGTCGACAGCGGCCGGTATGACCGGCTGGCGTTTCACGGTTACGATCGACAAACTACGCCGCACCTGGCTGCGCTGGCGGTGCAGGCCACCGATTATTCCAATGCCAACGCGCCGGCGGGAGCGACACGATTCTCCATGAGCTCGATCTTTCTAGGGCAATACCCGGAGCGGTTTGGGTTCTCCAAGGGCAAGCTTCCCTCGCCCCAACACACGACCATTGCTCAACGATTGCAGCAAGTGGGCTACGACACGCTTCTTTTCTCCAGCGATCCATGTGTCAGCTCGGACACGGGGCTGGATCGGGGGTTCGAGAAGGTCTGGTACATCAAGCCCTGGTCGGTGGCGTCGCTTCGGCATCCCCTGCTGTTGTTGAAACACAGCCGCAGTATCATCTCTTCGCGGCTGCATAAGACGCGGTCGTGCAAGTGTCCCGTGGAGTTTCTTGTGAGTTTAGCCACGCGCGCCATCAAGCGCCGTCGGCTCAGCGCCCCGCCGTTTTTCCTGTACATTCACCTGGATGTTCATGTGCCGTTCATCTCGGATCGGCGCTATCTGCGGCCGTTCCTGGATCCGGGGATCACCGAGGCGGAAATCCGCGACGTCGAACAAAGACAACGGCAGTTGTATTTGTACACGACGACGCAGGACATGGTTTCCCCTCGTAAAGAGCGTCTGTGCTCGATCTTCCGCTCGATGTACGACGCCTCCTGGTTCAAGACGGACCTTCAGATCCACCAAATCGTGACGGCCTTGCGAAAGCGCGAACTCTTCGAGTCCACCATGATTGTTGTGACCAGCGACCACGGCGAGTGCCTGGGTGAGCGGGATCTCTTCGGGCATGGACCGTTCCCGTACGAGGAATCCATGCATCTGCCCCTGGTGGTCAAGTACCCGACGGGGATCGGCCCATCCCCGGGTCCGGACGCCCGGCTGACCAGCACCATTGATCTGGCGCCGACGATTGTGGAATTGGCCGGGTGTGACGTAGAGGAGGGCGAGATGGACGGCATCTCCCTGTTGGATCGCACCCGGCGACACGAGTTCGTCGTGAACCAGCGTT
>JADFMZ010000314.1 GCA_022563615.1 Planctomycetota bacterium | reverse complement strand
GTACTGCTCGCTATGGGAAATACAGGAAATCCCCGCTACATCCCCACTCTCGCACGTTTTGCGGAGCATGAGGACCCCCTCCTTGCGGAACAAGCGCACTGGAGCCTAGACCGAATTGATAAAATAGAAGCGTGAAAAGCAGCACCCCGCTCATAGCGCTGTTGGCGCTTTCGTTGGCCGCCGCGTCTTCCGCTCAAGGGACCTCGAAGCCGTTCATTGGTGCGAACGAAGATCCAAGACCGCCAAAACAATTACCCCCGGGCTTTCAAAAGAAGCCGGGGAAGAACCAGCCGTTAATCCTCCGCATGATGCTGCACGAAGTACCCAACGGGATGCTCGTCGCGCTGCCGATCATCGATACCAACCCCAATAAAGGGACGACCATGGGCGTCATGCCGATCTACGTGGTGCTGCCCTCCCATAAAAATATCGCACACATCTTCGCGCCGTCGCTAACCTACAACCCGACCTTTCGGATTGAGGCGACGATGCGCTACTACTGGTACCCGAACGAACGCGCGAATTATTTTGTACGCGCCGCGGTTTCCGGGAACCAAAATCAAGACTTCATCGGCCAAATGGAGGATCTCGATTTTCTCGGGCGCGGTCTCGCCCTCAGCGCACGCCTCGCGTTTGACGTGGATGGTTCAAAGCGGTTTTTCGGCGTCGGACCGGAATTCGTGACCGTGACGGGCCTCGAACTAACAGAACTCACTCGCGTGCTGAATTCACTCGATCGCACCATGCGAGAGGAGCCGCGCACGGTGACTATCCACAACAACAACGTGAAGAACACGCACCCCAGTCGCAAGGCGCAAGAGGCGGAGATTCGCAACGGGCAGAACGATCTTCAACGGCGGGCGGGGTGAGGGCGGAGGTTTGGAAGATTGGAAGATTGAAGGTTGAAGATTGGCTTCGGACTACGGGCTACAGGAACGGTTGAAGCCCGGAGCCTGACAACTGAAGCCCGACTACTGAAGCCTGGCTTCGGACTACAGACTACGGGCTACAGGAACGTTGGAGCCTGATTGCTGAAGCCCGACTACGGACTACAGGCTACGGGCTACAACAACCTTTGGACCTTTGACCTTTGACGTTGGACTTTGATACATGGCAGCAGGCAATCCCAAGTTCGGCGGAAGCAACGGTGTGCCGGAACTGGACATCGGGCAAGCGGGCGGTACGCGGGCCACGGCGGGCGATGCGAAAACCACGATCAACGTGATCCCCGGGCCGGAGGAATCGGTGGAAGTGCAGCACGCCATGCCGCAACAGAACGTCGTGTTCACCGATCGCATGGGCTATCGAGGGGCGACGGTTACCTGGGAGTGCACGATCCGAGCCAAGAGCAACACGATCTTCAACGCGATCGTGCGCGAACTGAATCAATTTCGACACGGCAGCGGACGGGACGAGACCACGGGCTTGCTGACGGCGCCGGATCCAACACTGCTACGCGAGACGCGATTGACCGACTACGACGCCATAGTGTTGAACGAGAGGGCGGTACTGAGCGACTGGCGACCTCGCGGACGGCGCATGGCCTCGAGCGAATGGGCGGTGATTCTGAGGGCGACGTTGGTTTTTAGATTACTGGGTTGAAGGTTGGAAGGTTAAAGATTGAAGATTGGAAGGTTGGAAGATGAAGACACAGGCTGCGGACTACAGGAACGTTGGAGCCCGAGGCCCGAGGCCCGAAGCCAGGCTACAGGGTACTGGCTGCGGGCTACGGACTGCTGGCGCTACAATCTTTAACCTTCAAACCTTCAATCTTCAACTGATGAGCATCGCGAATCATGGCTAGTCCGGGATTGAGTCCATTTCGATTGCCTGGTGAACGCGTGCGACGAACCGATCCGCCGGTCAACATCCAGCCCGGCGTGATCGGCAACGCGCCGCAAAACCTGAGCCGGGTGCATCCGCCGATCGTGCTGTCGATCGAGACGGGACTGCGAACCGATGAGTTCGCGCCGGCGGAACGGATCGACTGGGACCGTATTAGCTTTGCGATGGACGGGCAGGATACGACGGCCACGCTGTCGGCGGGGCTGGACGCCGATCGGCTGGGGCCATCGGGTGAACTGGGCCGGGAACACTTCACACACCTGCTGGATCTGCTGACACCCGATCGGAGGATCCGCATCGCCCAACAGTTCGGAATCGTGAAGCAGGAGGTCTACTTCCAAGGCTATCCGATGACGCCGCAGATCCAATGGTCGGATCGGGGTCAATCGTTGACGTGTCTGTGCGTGCATGAGGGGCAGGAAATCCTGCGCCACGAGAGCAAGGCGCAGGTGATGGGGCGGTACATGCGTTTCGCGCCGCTGGCGGAATGGGAGCCCGACGAGCCGGACGCGCTGCCGGTCTTTACGCTGCCGTGTGTCTTTAACGCGGGTGGTAAACCCAACCGATCTGAGTTCGCGCATGCGTTCGAGGTCGATGGTTTCAGGTATTTGATCCATCTGTTTGTCGAGGACGGTGCACCGGAGGCCAAGTTCTGGTCGTTCGGACAAGCGCTGCGCTATCTGGCGATGCTGTACATCCTGCGCCCCGGGCTGGGCGTGCAGGTGACGGACCTGCTGAAGGACACGAACCCGTTCGTTGAGATGGGGCCGTCGCCGCGCAGCGAGGATCCATTCGTGCGGCGGCTCAGCGCCCAAGCCCAGGACGTGGCCTGCGAGTCGATGAACGTGGAAGAGGCGATCTTCCAACTGACCGACGAGGCGGGGGCACACTACGAAATCGAAACGGAAAACGTGGGCGATGCGATCGGGGTCGAAGTCGAGCACCGGGTGCGGGTCTTTGCCACGCTGGCGGATGAGAACGAAGCGCTGGCCGATCCGGACCGACGGATGCGCATGGCCCGGGTGCATGACACGCCGCGCGAGGCGCCGTTCACCGATCAGAGCAGCCGTAGCCCGCTGGATACGGCGCTGACCAATCGGGCGGTGCAGTGCAACCTTACCTACGACCGCCGAGCGATCAATCACCCGATCTACCGGGCGGGACCGAAGGAATATGAGGTCACGCTGCTGCTGCGCCCGGGATGGAGGCCGCACCTGCAACTGGACGATCTGGATACGGAGGAAAAACAGCAAGCGGCGATCACGTTTTGGGGACTGGAGTTCGCTCCCGAGCTGAAAGATCCGGACACCGGGCTGCCCCAATCGATCTACCACGGTCAGCATCCGGATCATGAACAGGTCAGCGACGTGGGGCGTCTGTGGATCTTCCCGGATGACCATCGCTACCTCAGCGTGGAGGTGGGCGAGGAGGGCGAGGGGGACGTGGTCACGTCGCCTTTCGCCAGGGATGAGGAGTTGCCGGGCACCATATGGACCACCAAGCTGTACAGCCCGTATGACGGAGTTGGTGGGAGCGGTCTGGTCCTGGTTCGGGACGACATCGGTGGCGGGATCGCGGACGCCAGCCTATGGGTGCCGAGGCGCAGGCCGTTTCGAGACACGATTGGGAGGATCCTGGGATCGTCCAGTCGACCGCCCATCGTTCGCGTCAACTTCAAGGCCACCGATCCAAAGACGGCTCTGGATCGCACGGATTGGATTACCTATCGCGGCAAGGTACTCATCGACCCTCATCGGGCGGCGTTGTGGTTCAAAGAGGACAACATCTGGAACTCGTTGCCGGTATTGACGGTGGTGGATGATCCGGAAGCGGTGAGAATGCTGGCCGCATACATCGGCCAGCAGCCCGACGGGAGCTTCGGCGCGCCGCACTTCATGGTCTCGGTCACCTGCGTGATCCGGGGCGACTTCAGGCTGGTGCAACGATCGACGACGACCGGGGCGTCGTTCTGGCGCCGCCGCCATCAGATCGTGGAGCTGGGGACGGAGCGGTTCCAATCACGCAACCGGACGGATCAAAACAGCCACCTCAATCGGTTCGTCAGCAGCGAAACCGATCCGGAGTACTTGAGCCGGGACGATACCGAACGACTCAAGGAGTTCGCCGATCGAGAGGGAAAGATCGCGGTGGGCGACACGGTCAGCGGGTCGATCGAAGTGCCCTGGATCGATCGGACCTACGCACTGGGCGATTCCTTCTCGGGTGTCAGCGGACTGGGGCTGACGTTCAACCGCTATCCGGAGGTGGTTCGAAGGCAGTTCGTACGGGATTCGAACGCGGGATATCGCACGACGCTGCACCTGAGTGATCTGAGGGATGCGCCGGAGGCCGGGGCGGAATGATTGGAAGGTTGGAAGATTGCAGATTGAAGGTTGGAAGATGAAGGAACTGGCTACAGGCAACGGACTACAGGCTCCGGGGCATCAATCTTCAACCTTGCAACCTTCAACCTTGAAACCCTAAAACGATGAAACAGACGATCACATTGCGGGTTCCG
>JADFMZ010000313.1 GCA_022563615.1 Planctomycetota bacterium | reverse complement strand
CTACCCTGCGCAAAGAGAATCCTTGCTCTACCCTGCGCAAAGAGAATCCTTGCTCTACCCTGCGCAAAGAGAATCTTTGCCCTACCCTGCCGTTTCTTTGCACTACCCTGCCGTTTCTTTGCACTACCCTGTGTCCGTGTCTCATACTTCTGCCCCGTGTTTCCGTCTTGATGTTTTAATCTTTCGATGTCTTAGAGCGTCTAACAAGACGTGTTTCGAAGCGCCCACGACACTCCGACGTTCGCGCAGGCTGAAGCCTGCGGCTCGGTCTTGTTAGAAGCTCTTGACCTTTCAACCCTCATCCCCCCGGCTTTGCTTTCGGCGTTTGGCCTTTAGCAGACGCGAGGTCGTGGCTTCGTCGTCCGCTTTTGGCTCCTGCTCCTGCCCCGGCCTGGTCGGTTGCGGCCCTTTCTCCGGTGCGCCGGTCGCTTGCGCGCCGCCGAGCGCCTCGCTCAGATCCGAAGTCGGCTTCGATGCCTCCGCGTCACCAATGTCGTACCGGCGGCTGGCCGTGGCGGGCGCGACCGGCTCAGCCGGCTGCTCGATACGCCTCAACTCGTCCTGTCCTTCCTGCGTCAGTTTATCGTGAACACGATCGCGCGTACCTTTGAGCTGTTCCAGCGCGACGGCGCTGCGCTGCCCGGCGTGTGCCACCGCCGTCACGCCGTGGGTCAGGAAATCGAAAAGCGGGCCGATGGTATGGAACCGCAGTGACCAGCCGATCAACTCCGCAAGCACAAACGCGCCGCACACTCCCCACCAAGGGGCGAAACGCAACTCCATGCCAAAGAGCAGCACAACCAACACTACGACTTCCACCACGATCGACAAAGCCAGCCGACTCGCCAGGCGTCGCACAGCCACGTCGAGCAGGAACGCCGGCAGCAGCAGCCACGCCAGCACCCAGTCCCACGCAGGCCGCTTCGCCTCAGCCGGAGGCAAATCGTGTCGAAACACGTCGGCGCGATCCGGTCCCATCTCCAGTAACCGCCCGCCGGTCGTGTCGGCGATCTGTCGCAAAAGCGCTTCATTCGGTGTCAGATCTCGGTACTCCGGTGAGAAGGGCACGGACAATCCGGTGCGGATCGTTCCGAGATGTTTGTCGCCATCATAGACTTGAATACTGGCAAGATACTGACCAGCCTGTTCGACGTCGAAATCCGCCTGATAACTTCCGGGCCCGCGTTGAGTGAACGTGGCGGGAATCACCTTGTTGTCTGCACCGATGATTTTGGCGCGCAGTTGAAGGTTGTTGAGGTAGTTTGCGTTCTTGTCGAGCGCGTCGATGACAATCCGACCCCGGTTGCCCTCGACGTGAACGCGGGTATCGAAGTTGGCGGGCGTATCCTGGCGCATGGTCCAGCGAACGATCTGGGCCCAGAACCGGGCGAACCCGGCCCACTGCGTCCACGCCTCACCCCAAACGGGCCAATACCCGCTGGTAAAGACGACCGCCTTGCCCAGTCCGTATTGCCAGTGGACCAGGACCGGATCCTCTCCGTCATCCGTAGCGCGAATGATGGGTGCGATGACATGGGGACTGTTCTTGAGTGATGTCAACACCATCCCGCCCAGCCGCGGCAAAGCGTTGTCGCCAGGGCTGATGCCCCCCAGCAACTCGCTGAACGCGTGCAGAATCCTCGGCTGGAACGGTTCGTCGATGATCAGGGGTCGGCGTACCACTTTGGATTCCTTGATGAAAATCTGCGGGAGCTGCCGGGGATTCCTGGCGTCATAGTAGGTGCCGCCCGTTTGCTGCGAAATGTTGATCAGCGTGCCGGGCCGAACGTGCGCGCCCCAGCCGATGGCGATGGTGGAAACCGTGATCTTCGCCTGTTTGTACTTTTCGAGCAAGGATGGCGGCGGCGGCTGGGAGTCTCCGTCGCTGAGGATGATGACATGTTTTTGGGCGGCGTCGCGCCCTTTGCCGCGAGTCAGCGCCTGAAAAGCCATCTCCATGGTCCGTCCGAAATCGGGCATGTCGCCGATCTGCATTCGGTCGATTTTCGCCTTTACGGCAGCCTTGTTCAGATTCAGATCCAGCGGCACCTCCCAGTTTTCGCCGCCCGGTGAAAAGGTGTAGGCCAAGACCCCGAAATAATCTTGCGAGCTGATCGTATCCACGCTTTTCTTGGCCATCTCCTTGCCCCAGTAGTTCCCTCTGGGGATCTCGCAACTATGCATGATGAGCACCAGTGCGCCGCGGGGGATGATTCGCTTGTGCTTGATCTCGAAGGTGACCGGCATGACCTCTTCGAGAGGGCTTCCGATCCAGCCTCCGGCGCCGAAGGCCTCATCCCCACCGAGCATCATCAGGCCGCCGCCCATCTCCTTGACGTAGATCGCCAACTCCTGCTGCCGCGCTTCCGTAAAGGAGGCCGCGGGCACGTTGGACAGAATGATCGAGGCATAGTTCAACATATGGACCAGGCTGAACTCTCCCAGGTCCGTGGCGGCCACCATGTCCACCAGCACGTTTTCACTTCTTAGCGCGTCCGCCAGCGGGGCGTCCGCCTCGGGATTCGTCGTCACCAACAGCGCGCGGTTCTTGCCGGATACGAAGGTAAACGCGCTGGCTGTGTTATTCAGTGAAACGGCGTCCATCGAATCACGATCCGGTTGGAACACGGCTTCATAGATTTGTGTTCCCGCCTTCTGCACCGTGAGTTTGATGAAGTAGGTATTGCGACCGGGTTTGAGCTCGACATGGGCCTGCTCGGCGGAAAGCTCGACCGGTCGATCATTCTGGTAAAGCTGGATGCTGCCGCTGACCGGGCGTTGCGTGTGCAGCACCATTCGGATCATCACTTGCTCACCCGGCTCGGCGTGCGCCGGGGCGATGAGTCGCTCGAAGTAGACTTCGTTTCGGTGTTGATACCGGAGCGGGACGACGTCGATGGGGATGCCGTCGGCTCCGGCGCGTCGGGCCTCGGTCAGAATGTCCCCCATGTTGTCATTGCCGTCGGACATCAGCACGATCCGCTTGGCGGTGTCATGCGGGAACATGGCCATCGCCAGCCGCAACGCCGACGAAACATCCGTTCGATCCGTGTTGGGCATCTCGGAAAGTCGGCCGGGTGGAATAAAATAGCCGCCGCGCATCGGCAATTGTTGCAGGTAGGCGTTTCGGGCGAAGGCGATCATTCCCACCAGATCCTTGGGCGGCATCTGGGCGGTAGACTGCTGGATGAACTGCTCCTGGTACTCCTCCAGCGATTGAACGCTATAGGACCGATCCATCAAAAAGATGACCGTCAGCTCGTCATTGCGCCGGATCTTCTGTACGCCGGCCAGGCAGATCGCCACGAGCACGATCAGCGTGCTGCGCGCAACCAGGGCCAGCACCCTTCGGGTCGGGTCCAGACCGGCGAGACTGCGCAGGGAGGTCAGGATCAGCACCGGCACCAGCAGGCAAACCCACAGCCAGGCCGGCTCATCAAAATCAAACCCGAGTGATAGGCCTATCACCGTCATGGTTCAGTAGGAGCTTCGCTCTCCCCTGTGCAAAGAGAATCTTTGCCCTACCCTGCCGTTTCGTTGCTCTACCCTGTCGCTATGGTTTGATGATTTGCACACGTTGATTCAGAGAATCCACGACATAGACCATCCCGTTAGGACCATAGGTGGCGCCCCAGGGAGCGGACAGCTCTCCCGGATTCCGGCCGCCGCAGCCCCACGTTCGCAGGGAACGTCCCGCCTTGGAGAACCATTGAAGGCGATTGCCCTCGTACTCGCAAACCAGCACCAGGCCTTCGGGAGAAATGCTGATGTCGTAGGGGTAACGCATCTCACCGGGTTGGTCGCCGAAGCGTCCGAAGGTCGTTAGCACCTCACCCTCCAGCGACAGACGCACAATCCGATGGTTGCACGAATCGGCGATCCAAAGCGTCTGTTCATCATCGATATCAATACCGGCCGGCCGGCTCAAGGGTTTGCCGTCGATGGGCTGGTCACCCAGCACGGCGATGAACTGCAACTGGGGCGACCACTTCGTGATGCGGTCGTTGCCCATGTATTCACTGACGTAGATGAACCCTCGGTCGTCCACGGCTACGTCCGTGGGAAGAAGGAATTGGCCGTCGCCGGTTCCCTCTCGACCGAAAGTTCCAAGAGGCTTCCCATCACGATCGAAGATGGATACACGATGATAGTGGGTGTCGGCGACGAAAATGCGGCCGTCCGGGTGCACCGTCAGTCCGACCGGTTTGCCTTGCGCCGTATCCGGCATGCGCCAGAAGGTTTCGAATTCGCCGTCCGCGCTGAACCTCTGAACCCGACCGTTCTTGTCCACCACGAAGACCGAACCGTCGGCGGCGGCCGTGATCGCCCGGGGATAGCTGAAGGCGCACGGCCCCCGCCCCAACTCCC
>JADFMZ010000027.1 GCA_022563615.1 Planctomycetota bacterium | reverse complement strand
ATGTTACGAACCGTCGCACATTGTTTGCCATCACCCAGCCAAAGTGACCCAGCGCGCCGACACATCACCGCTGTCGCAACGCGTCCACGAGGCGCAAGAGCGCCTCGACGCGCATACGCGCGAAATCGTGGCGTGGCACTTCGACCGCAAGACCGGCTGCCCTTTTTGGCTTGACCATGGCGACAAGCTGGATTGGAACCCGCCTGATCGAATTCGTACGTACGCTGACTTGGATCACTTCGAACCGTTTCAGGATGAATGGCTTCGCGGCGGCCCCGTGCGCCGGTGGGTTCCGAAAGCCTACGCCGGGCGACCGGTTTTCGTGTTTGAAACCGGAGGCAGCACGGGCACGCCTAAGTCACGCATCAACATCGAGGACTTTCGCACCGATTATGAGATGTTCAGCGAGACGTTGTCCGACTCCGCTTTTCCCAAGGGGGCGGACTGGTTGATGCTCGGCCCGAGCGGTCCCCGTCGGTTGCGGCTGGCTGTTGAACATCTCTGTCAACACCGAGGCGGGATTTGCTTTTGCGTGGATATGGACCCGAGATGGGTGGTCAAACTGATCGGCCGGGGTCGCATGGACCTGATGCACGAGTACAAGGACCACGTCATCCAACAGGGGCTGACCCTGCTGCGCTCGCACGACAACATCCGATGTCTGTTCACGACGCCGAAGCTGCTGGAAGCGCTGTGCGAGCGTATCTCGCTGAAACGGATGGGGATCCAAGGCGTCTTTTGCGGGGGAACGCAACTGACCGCTCAGTTCCATCGCTTCGCCCGCGAGGAACTGCTGGAAGGTTCGATCGATTTTGTGCCGACCTATGGCAACACATTGATGGGTCTGGCCTGCTGCAAGCCGTTCGACCCGGCCGACAACTACAGCGTCATTTACTACCCGCCCAACCCGCGCGCGATGATCGACGTCGTGGATTTCGACGATCCGACTCGCGTGGTTGAGTATGGCCAGGTCGGCCGGGTGCGCTTAACCACGCTGACCAAAGAGTTCTTCATGCCCCGGTTTCTGGAACGCGACGAAGGAGTTCGCCATCCACCCTGCGAGGCCTATCCGTGGGATGGAGTCGGCGACGTTCGTCCGTTTTCAGGCTTCGCCACACCTGTGGTCGAAGGGGTGTACTAATTAGGACAGCGCTACAAACCGCGATTGCCGCCCACAAGCGCCGGTCGGCCCCATTCGGCGACCCTGTTTTCGACATTGCAAACCGCGATCCGAAAGGAACTTGGCGCTGCCATAATAGCCCAGTTTAACAACGGGGCGTGTAAGACCCATTTCGCTCGCTCATCAATAGGGGTGTTGACGATAGTCGGTAATGGCGGTTGGGGTTGAAGAGGCGCCCAAGGCGGGATTGTATTGAAGGCGTTCATGCAAGTTCCGTGGGATGACCTGATGGCGAGTTACGCTGGGAGGCTGGAACATGACGACTGCATGGTATGGCGGCTTGACCGGTAAATCGCGGACGAACTGGAAGCGGGAACGCGACGAGAAGTCCCTCCAAGATCAATGGATCGCTGAATCTCTGGGACCGCAGGCCGATAAGCGCGTTCGGGATCGATACATCCCGATTCGCAGGATGCGCAAGTTCTTGCCTAAGATCGCGTCTTCAGACCAAGACGCGCCGGGTACCGAAACACCGCTGGAATCAGCCACGCCGGTAACGGGCGATGATCGTCGGTCTTTCGAGCGGCGTATCGTTTGGCCGCCGGACCAGGCGGGTCCGCTCAAGACCGACAGGCTGTTGCGCGCGCCGCGCAAGCGATCTGACCGTGCGATCCGCCTGATTCCCGGCACCCGTCTCGACGGATCGGAATCGTCGAAGTCCGGTCGAACGATCGCTCCATCGCCGCAACGTCAACGCGCTCTTGCGTTACCTGAAGCTCAGCCCCTAGCCCAACAGTCCGGGCATCGCGGGCCGGGATTCACGCTGGGCGGGTTCGTCGGCGGATGCGTAATGGGTGGGGCGGCGGCGGCCGTAGTCCTGGTCGTTCTGGATGTCTTGCTGCGCTGACCGTTGTTGAGTTCCGGAACGTGGCACGATCATCGTCCCCAGACGCGATCCGGCGACCGCTCAACAACGACCTCACAACGACTTTCACGCTGCGTTTTTCCCGGATCTTCCGGTTCGCGCTGTTCTTGAGATAGCGTCTCAATCGTACACGCACCCGACCAGGACACCGCAATAGTGCATGGTCACACGTCGTCTTATGGGTGTGCCACTGCTCTTGAGCAGTGCCGATCGCGGTCTTCGTGGTATCCACGCACTGCTCAAGAGCAGTGGCACACCTACAGATTCAGGACGACGCGCTCTAAGTTGGAAAAGCGCCCAGTGCCTCCCATATCAGCGTCTTGGCGTTAAAGGCGGCGTGGATCAGGATCGGCGGAAGCAACGAGCCCGTCCGCTCATAGGCGAAACCCAGCAAGACCGACAAAGCCATCAGCGCGGCCACGGCATGGGGCTGGCGATAATGAACCAGGGCAAAGAGAGCAGAGGCTATGGCAATAGCCGACCACCGGTTTCGTGTTACGTTTAGCATCGCCGTCTGCAACAGGCCACGGAAGAAGAGTTCTTCCGCGATCGGTGCAATGACGACCGCACCAGACCACAGAGTAAGGACCACGATCATCGGCTGCTCGTCATCCCTCAGCGCTTGAATCGTTGGATGCAATGGGAACGAGAACTCCGGCGCCACGAGTTGAATGCACCGCATCGTCAGCTCGCTGACGGCTGGGCACAACCCGATGCCCACGACGGCCAGCGCTGCGATCATCGGCGCCCACAACCGGCGGCTGTCGCCGGGTCGGCCCCATAGGAAGCGCGCGACACCGCCGTCGAATCGTTTCGACGCGATCGCCAGGCACGCGGCGGAGCCGGCCAGTTGAGCACCGATTCCGATCCCGAGTGTGGATATCAGACTCTCTTCGGCGCCGTGCGTCAGCGACATCAGGCCGCTCAGAAGGATGACAGCCAAAATGTAGGCCATGGCGGCCAGCGCCAGCGAGTCCTCCCGAATCCGATTCGGGCGCAGGGGCGTGTTTCCCAGTGGATCGCGTCGCTGCCTCAGCACCCACGCAAGAAACGCGAGCACGATCACCACAGCCAATCCGAGCAAGACGACATCCACGGCTAGTAGAGTGGACAAAATGCGGTTGGGATCGATCGGAGGCGAAATCTCCGCAACCGTTTGAATCATGGCTGCCGGCGAGGTCCACCCCGTGGGATTGGTCATAACTGGTGACTATAGACCACCAACGGGTCGACACAACACCGGCGGCGCCTAGGCTTGGTCCGCCTCGATCGTCACGGTGATGCTCAGGGAGATGAATTGTTCGAGGTAAAGCTCAGCCCGCTCACGATGCGTGACGAGCAGCAACGAGACGCCGGTCTCGTGGGCTTCGAGGGTTTTCCTGACGGCGTCGTCGAATTCGACGGGCGTCAGCCTCAAGATCGACTGAATCACGTGCTCGAAGGTGTTCTTGTCGTCGTTGTGCAGGAGCACCTTGAAGGGTGGAAGCATTTTGGGTGTGCGCTTCGGGGGCGCCGGTTTCTTGATCGGAGCGACCGCCGTGGTCGTGCCTTCCGTTTGCTCCGCTGCCGCTTCTTGCTGTCCTTCTTGACTCATGATCTTGTCCAATACTCCTACATCCTTGTGCCGGTTCGATCCTGTCGTTTCGATGATGTCATGGATTATAAGGTAGAACCCTTCTTACGCCAAGCAGCCCTTTTCTCCTTCTTTGAGGTGCGGGACGGGTTGGGACAAGACGAATTGCGACTGCGAGGGGCCGGCTCTACGCCCATCCAACCGGTCCGCTTTGTGACGGGCGCGGCTCGGAAAGGTAACTCTAAGGAACACCTTCAAGGGCAAGCGGTCGGGCCGGCCTCTGCGTAGGGGATCGTCTTGAACGCATCCACGGTCAATCCGATGTCGCTGAATGTGATCGGCGCTCCCAACGGCGCGCTATTGCCGCGAAGCGTCGCCCGCATCTTCCTCGGGGCGCCGTCGGGCGGGTCGCCCGGGATAAACGGGATGGATTTGAACGCTTCCACAACCTTGCTGATGTCGGTGAAGTTGATGGTCCCGAATGGAGGCCAGACATCACCCCACAGGGACGTTCGAATCTCCAAGGGTTCCGAGAAGCAGCTCGCAATTTTGGATTGGACGCAGGGCTGCGTCGCGTGTTGGGCTTCATAGACCGAGCAGGGCACGACTTCCGCGCCGTAGAAATAGATCGTTGTCGTGTCCACGCCGGCGCCAAACTCAGCCGTCAGGGCTGCTGGACTCCAATCGCGGTAATAGGGATCGCACTGCAACCGGGCGGCGATGAATCGCGGCGCCGACAGGGCGTTGTCGTTAAGGGCCGACGGCGGGCCGAGATACCGCACGCTTCCGTCAAAAAGGGAGAGATCGTTTCCATCCACCCGAACAGGGCATCCTTCGGGATCCTCGCTGAGATCCACATAGAGTTCGACAAGGGTGATGCGAATGGCCGTATCCTGACCGCCCGCCGAAAGCGATTCGGGGATGACCATCGAACCGGTGCGATTCAGGCCGCCTCCGTCCGCCACAACAAATGGATTCGGCCCGCGCTCCAACGAATCGAGCGGGTCACACACATCGCCCCGGCCGTCGCCGTCGGTATCCTCCTGGCTGGCGTTGGCGTGATTCGGGCAGTTGTCGCAAGCGTCACAAACAACGTCACCGTCACTGTCCGGCGCTATGCAGGGATTCAGGTTCTCGTAAGCACCGAGGTCGACGTTGCCGTTGACCACGCGCGGGTTTCCATCCAAATCGGTGGCCGGCAATCCACCTGAAGGCGCGATATCGCCCGCATCGATGGCCGGTGAGCAATCCGAAAGACGCAGGTCGTCGTCTTTGTTGCCGGGAATGCCGTCCAGCCCGTTCGGATCGACGAACAGCGGATCACGATTCACAACGGTGGCGGCGCCCGGTCCGCTCCACCCGCCTTGAACCAGCGAATAGTCGACCCAGGAGATGCCGTCCACGTCATCGGCAATCTGGCCGGAAGTTCCGTCGCCGGCGGCGTCTGTGTTCGCCCAGAGGACGGAGTTGTGCACTGCGGTGGTGCTGTTCTTGGTCCAAAGACCGCCGCCCAGTCCCTCCTCGGCTCGATTTCGCGTGAAGGTGCAGCCTGAAAACAGCGGAGACGAAGATCCGAGCGTGTTCACGGCGCCGCCAGAGTTCGTGGCCGCGTTGTCATGAAACAAGCAGGAAACGAACCTCGGTGTGGAGCGAAGTTCCACCGTTACTCCGCCTCCGTCAGCCGCGACGTTGCCGCGAAAGACACAGTCCTGAAACAGAAGATCGTTCTCGCTGATATTGATCACGGCGCCGCCTCGGAAATCCGCAAAATTGGCTTCAAAGGTGGAGTCCAGAACGAACGTCGTAGTCGCCCAGTTGATCATGGCGCCGCCAAAGCCGGCCTCGTTGCCTCGAAACACACAGGTGTCGATCTCCGGCGCCGTGCCCGGCTGGCTGTTCATTGCGCCTCCATCCGCGACGGCTGTGTTATTGTCAAACAAACAACGGGCGATTCTCGGGGCACTGGATACCCAGTTGAAGATGGCCCCTCCGTCATGCGCGAAATTGTCGACGAATGAGCTGTCTTGAATCGTCGGGCTTCCATCGAGGTTCCCCACGGCGCCACCCAGCCAGCTTCTATTGTCCGTGAACGTGCATCGGTCGAATAGGGGATCGGCGTTGATTCCGAAGTTGAATACGGCGCCGCCGAGAACATTGACACCCAGCACCGCCGAGTTTCCGCTGAACGTGCAATCAACGAACGTGGGCGAACTGTCGCGGTTCTGAATGGCTCCGCCGTCCAGGCTGGCTGAGTTGTTGTTGAAGATACAATCCGTGTACGAGCCGGTCGTGCCCAGATCGTTGTCCACGGCGCCACCGGAGCCCCCGCATTGGTTTCCCTCGAACAGGCTGTTTTCAAGAAGCACGGTGCAATTGGCAAACGCGGCAGCCCCTCCGTTGCCGCTCACGGCGCGATTCCCTGAAAACGTGCAGCCCATTAACATTACCGTTGCGTCGCTTAGGTCCAAGGCCCCGCCCCGGCCGTCGGAGGTGTTGTTTGTAAACGATGAGCCTGTCACGTTGAGCGCGCCTTCGCCGCCGATCGCGCCGCCGGCATTGGCTGCGTTGAAGCGGAACGTGCATCCGACCATCTGCACGCTACTGTTCTCGATCAACATGCCGCCGCCATGATCGTGCGGTATCGAGGCTGCATCGGCACGGCCGCCCGTGATGGTGACGCCGTCGAGGACCACCGTCGAGTCTCCATCGGTGGCTGTTACCACATGGTAAGCATTGTCACTGAAGGTGATGCCCGCGACAGCCGCTGCGCCGTTGTCGTCACCCATCAGGTCTCCACTCAGGATCGTCTCGTTTTCTACGACGTCGCGCGCACCTGGATCTGGCGCACCGCATCCCGCGTAGCCGCCCTGGAGAGTTACGCCGCCAGAGAGTTGGAACGTAGCCTCGCGCGGGTCGGCAAGACCCGTAGTGTCGGGCAGATGGGTGCCGTTTGCGATTCGGATGACGACGCCGAACCCAACGACGGCGAGCGCTTGATGCAATTCCTTGTAGGCTGAGCACCAACTCGAACCGTCAGGGTTGGATCCCGTAGCGTTGGAATCGACGTACAATACCGGCGGCTCTCCGCACAAGCAGCGGCTGACCCTGCGGATTACAGTGGACCTGGGGGGCCGCACACGCGCGACGTCCGGTGCGGCTTGCCGCATGACCTTGTATGCCGGCCCGTCGTCCGCAGCCAAAGTCGGCTGAGACGAGCCGAGGATCCAAAGAAATGCAAACAGGAAGCCCCCTGCCCGGCGCAGCCTCGAATAGGATTCCGTTATCATGCCCCGAATCCGCCGCTGGATCGGTGCCTGGTGTGAACCATGACCGCAGCGGTACGCTCGCATGGAGCGCTTGGCATCTTTCCCTAGGTTCTCAGTTGTACCGAAACCGTTGCGGGTTTCAGTCCGAGGACGCGTCCGTTTGAACAACCCTACACCCCGCAGGGGAGAAGTTCGGCGTTGACGTGAGTCAGCATGAAACGGATTCAGTTTGCCTTACTCCCGTGTACGCCGTTTCAGTCGCAATTCGTGACCATGCTCGGTCAACCAATATCGGGCGGGTTGACAACGCCACGGGGGGAACAAGTCTCCCGCGGATCAACCCTTCCGTTTAAGACCGTCTAACAAAACGTGTTTCGAAGCGTCCACGACAGTTCGACGTTCGCGCAGGCTGAAGCCTGCGGCTCGGTTTTGTTAGAAGCTCTAAGGTCGACGAAGTAAGAGTATAATCGGCAATGCGCGGAAACGCAACAAACGAATTAGAGATGGGCCAAGCTGAATCTGCGGTACCGTTCGTGCAAGAGCAAGGCAGGTAACTGGCGCTTATTCCGATAAACGATGCTGACGATACGTATCGTCGGGGCGATGCTGGTGTGCCAGCAAGGCGCGCGCTACGTCGCTGACGCTTTCCGTCCGCGTTGCGGTATTCAACCCGTTTGCGGGGCGTGGTTGCTGCCCGATGGCCGAGATGCGGTTCGACCCAGATTGAATAAGAGGAGAGGTTTGAGACGTCGGAACTCTTCGGCTATCGGACGGTCAGGAAGAAGCTCACACATCTGGTTGCCGACGTGCAAGACGCCCTCGACGTCGCGCTGACGTACCCGCTGGGCGAATTGCGTGCGGAGCCGTTGCTCCGTCCGGTCCGCCAGCGCCTGCATTTGAACTTGCAGCCGGGCGACGAGCCTAGGGTCCACCGTATCGACGAGGATCGAATACACGGAGCGACAGGTGATAAGATCGCCGGCGCGAACCGCCTGTTTCCAGATGCGAAGCACGTTCTTGTGAGCCACTCCGTCAACGTCGGATTCGTCTTGAACCTGCCTGCGGTTTTGATCCCGCTTGCGGTTTTGAGCCCGCTTGCGGGTTGCGGTGGCTGCACTGTCCTCACCCGGCTCTTCCTGAGCCGCAGGCTTCAGCCTGCGCGATACCCCCGTCGTAGCCGGCGGCTGTTCATTCAATGTTTCAGCCAACCTGGGAAATACGCTACGGTCGAGCGTGGCGGCGATAATCCTGGCGGGATCGCCATGGCCGACCGCCGCCAGGTCAACCACCGCGTTGGAGAAAGTGCCTTCTGGCGAAAGGGTGTCTCTTTCCCGTCCCTCCTCGGTTTTTCGACCTTCGACTTTCGACCTTCGACTTTCGACTTCCACCAAAGCTTCGACCGAGCGATTCAGGCGATCCAAAGCCCGGAACAGCACAACCACAGCCACGGCGCCGAGGATGATCGCAAACCCGATGCATGCGGCCACCGCGTCGCCCCGGCCAATCGAGACGACCGTGACCGTCACACCCAAGACCACGACGAACGCTGCCAGGACATGATAGATTCGCTTTTGAATCCTATCGCGTTGCAAATTCTTTCCTCTCGCCACCGCACCATGGCCGAACCCCCTACCGCTTACGACGGTTCGGGGCGATCAGGCACCGACAGCGGAACAAAACGGCTCGACGCAGCGTCCGGTTCGTTCAAAGATGCCCGGGTGGGGCGGTCGAATCCCGTCAGTGAACTCTTAATCGGGACCGAAACTTCGAGCCACATGCAGTTGTCCAGCGTCTGGACGCGACCGTCACGCAACCCGGCTGGCAAAAGCACGGTATCGCCTTGGCCAAAGAGAATCGGCTCGCTCAGGTCCGCGCACTCAAGACTTCCGTGCCCTTCCAGCATGATCCAGATCATCATTTCCTGATAGGGGATCGGCTGTACAACTCCATCCACCATCCGCACCCGCTCTATCACAAACGAATCGCAGCGAATCAGACTGGTGATTGAGGTCCAAACGCTGCCGACATGCCGGGGATCCTCGGCCTGGGCGGGAACCGGTTCGGTGGAAATGCACGACATGGCTTGATCCAGATGCAGCGGACGCGGCGACCCCGTGGATGGATCGATGCGCTTCCAGTCGTGCAGGCGATAGGTCACGTCCGACGGCGTCTGCACCTCGGCCACGACCACGCCCGCGCCGAGCGCGTGGATCGTGCCCGCCGGAAGGAAATACGCATGCCCCTTTCGGGCTGAAAGACGATTCAGCACGGTCTCCACTCGACCTTGCTCAACGGCCTGCCGGAGCGAGGCGAGATCTGCGCCCGGGCGCAATCCTCGATAGATGAACCCGTTCTCCTCGGCGTCGATCACGTACCAGGCTTCGTGCTTGGCGCGAACCCGCCCTCCGAGTCGGCGGGCCGTCGCCTCATCCGGGTGGACCTGGATGCTGAGCGTTTCCGTGGCGTCGAGGAACTTGATGAGAAGGGGGAATCGATCAGCCGACAGCGGGGCGCGTCCCACCAATTCGGTTCCCCATTCCTGCACGAGTTCTCGAATTGTGGTTCCCTTGGCAGGCCCCTGCGCGACCACCGATGAATCATCCTCCAAATCGGCGATTTCCCACGATTCACCGATCGCAGCGCCCTCCGGGAGTCGTTTGCTTAAAAGACTTTGCAGCTTTCGCCCACCCCAGATTCTGGGTTTGAAAATCGGTTCGAAAATGAGCGGGTGGACCTTCATCGCCGGCGTCGGGTTGAAGTTGGATTGTAGGGTGGGCGCGGCCAAGAGCAACCGGGACCCTGTGTACGATCACAACTCCCCCTGGTAGTGTCCTAATCTGGACGAGTTGGTCTTCTCCGAAGCCAAAACGGTACCCCAACGACAAGCGCAATTGCGAACGAAAGAGCGACGCAAACCACAATCGCTATGAGAAAGAAAGGATCAGGACGATATCCTTCGTGAAGGTAGGCAAAATAGGGAAATAAGATCGTTGCAATGACCGCCGCGGTCGCCGATGCAATGAGGAAGCGTCGGATCGCTAGGTGACACAGTATTGCCGTGACGATGGAAGTGACGGACAAAACGACGATTCCTGTCGTTCCCTCATCCATGCGGTTCACCAGCCTCACCGTCAACCATGAAAAGCAAAGTTTTAGCTTAGATCCACGCAGGCAGCAACGGGTCAATCGGCCAAGCCGATGACGCCAGCCCCAGGACACTACCTCTTCCCCTCGGAAGGCTGTTTCGATCCCGACCCTTCGGGTAGACTCCATTCCTGTTCGGTCCTGTGGCGGCCGAAACCCACGGATTTCGATTCGTGGGTTTGCATGACGACCGTAGTATGCATCATCAATGGTACCGTTTTTTTAGGGAATAACTGAACATGTCCGAACCATCTA
Organism: Planctomycetota bacterium; assembly: GCA_022563615.1. GTDB lineage: Bacteria > Planctomycetota > Phycisphaerae > UBA1845 > UBA1845 > JADFMZ01. The sequence continues at coordinate 5,261 of JADFMZ010000027.1, read as the reverse complement.
CATCATCCGAATGGGTCAGCTTCGATGATTTCACGAAGCTCAAGCTCCGTGTGGGACGAGTGATCGAGGCGAGCGATCATCCCAACGCCGACCGACTGCTGGTGCTCAAGGTGGATCTGGGCGATGAGCAGCGCCAGCTTTGTGCCGGATTGAAAGGGCACTACACGCCGGAAGAGCTGGTGGGGCGGAATCTTGTGATCGTTGCCAATCTCGCGCCGAGGATGATGCGCGGCATCGAGAGTCAGGGGATGCTGCTGGCCGCCACGAGTCCGGATCAAAGTCGCGTTGTGATCGTATCTCCGGAATCGGAAATCGAACCGGGCAGTACGGTATCGTAGAGTCGGTCGTTGGGCGCTTAGGTCAAGTGGCCGCGAATGTGGACGACGCCCGTCGCCTGGTTCGAGGCAGGCAGCCATTGCCGCTAGGTGGCCTTGTGCGCTTTGCGCCCTGCCGTTGTGCCGGTATAGTCCTTGCATGAGTGTCGAGACACCTGTCAACGAAACCGAGTGGACCATCGGCCGCCTGCTGACCTGGACGAGCGATTACCTGGCTAGCAACGGCGTTGAGGAAGCTCGATTGGCAAGCGAGGTGCTGCTGGCCCATGCCCTTGAATGCAGGCGGATCGACCTGTATGCCCGCTCTTCCGAGTTCGCGGACGACGCGCCTCTCGTGCGGTTTCGAGAACTGGTACGCCGGGCCGCGTCGCTTGAGCCGATTGCCTATCTGGTTGGGAGCAAGGAGTTCTTCTCCCTCTCGTTCGTCGTAACGGGCGACGTGCTCATCCCCCGGCCTGAGACCGAGACGCTCGTCGAGGTCGTCCTGGATCTTTGCAAACAAGCGGGGTGGGCGCAGCCGCGAATCCTGGACGTGGGTACGGGCAGCGGATGCATCTGTGTGACGTTGCTTAAGAATCTGAAAAACGCCGTCGCCGTAGGGACCGACGTGTCCCGTGGTGCGTTGGAGATCGCCCGTGGCAACGCCGAGAGGCATGGCGTGGCCGACCGGTTAACCCTGGTCGAGGCTGACCGCTTGGCGCTGCCCGAAGATGCGGCGCCCGCCGACGGCTTTCATGTGGTCGTGAGCAATCCGCCCTATGTGCCTAAGGCCGAAGTCGAAACCTTACCGCCAACCGTCCGAGATTATGAGCCGATGGCCGCCCTTTGCGACGGCGAGGATGGTTTGTCATTTTATCGAAGCCTGTCTGCCGGCGCTTTGCGGATCCTGACGCCCGATGGGTTGATGGCGTTGGAAGTCGGTGACGATCAGGCGCCGGCGGTTATCGAAACGGTCCTCAATGCGGGGCGGTGGAGTCATCAGGCGACCGTAAAGGATCGTGTTGTCGGACAGGACCGCGTCATTGTGTTTGCTCCCGACGGATCGACGGACGTATGAACGAGAGTCGTGGGCAAACGCTATGGGTTGGCGCTGTGTCTCAAGAACACTCCAAGAACTTCCAACAAAACCGAGCCGCAGGCATTTTCAAAAGGCCTGCGCGAAACTTGGAGTGTCGTTGGCGCTTCGAAACCCTCATTATTGGCACTCAAACAACACCTGGTTATGAACGGTCAAAACTGCGGGATGATCGCGCGGGCTAAAGCCCTCGGCTCGGGTCGGAATCACAGTCACAATACTGATGGAATACGGCGCACGCTTGGCTGGGAATCGCAATGCTAATCTCACTCCAATGGCTTCGTGACTTCGTCGAGCTTCCAGGCGACCTGAACCCGCCGGAGCTGGCGGAACGGATTACGTGCACGACGGCGGAGGTGGAGAAAACAAGACCGGTTCGCGTCGAGGCAAGAGGCTTGATCGCTGCGTGCGTGAAGAGTCAGCAGCCGATAGCCGGTCAATCCAACCTCCGCGTCGTAGAGCTGGACGTCGGCGACGGGCGCGTTATCGAGACGGTGACCGCGGCGCCCGTTCTACACGTCGGCCTTTCTGTGGTCTACGCGCCGCCGGGGGCGAGCGCCGGGGGCCACGCCGTCCGGGAGACGCGTGTGGCCGGCCGCACCAGCGTCGGCTTGATCCTGCCCGGAGACGCGATCGGGATCCCCATGGCCTTTTCGGAGGCGATCTTTCTCGGCGAGGATGTTTCGCCGGGCCAACCGCTCCCCCCGGATGGGTTCGAAGATTGGGTGTTCGAGATCGACAACAAATCGATCACGCACAGGCCGGATTTGTGGGGCCATTACGGAATGGCCCGCGAGATCGCCGCGATCACCGGCCTGGCACTCAAACCCTATCCGGTTGTCCCGCTCGATGAACTAACGTCGGGCTCGTTGCCTGCGATCGAGATTGAGATTGACGATCCTGACGCATGCCCTCGATACAGCGGCCTCCTTGTGGAAGGGGTGCCCACCCGGCCGGCGCCGCTGTGGATGCAACTGCGTCTGGGCCATGTCGGGATGCGCCCGATCACCGGCCTGGTGGATCTGACCAACTACATCATGGCCGACCTGGGCCAGCCCATGCACGCCTTTGACGCTAGCAAGGTTGATCGAATCGAGGTCGGGTGGGCGCACGACGGTGAACGCTTTCGAACGCTCGACGGCATCGAACGCACGCTGACCACCCAAACGCTGATGATCCAATCCCGCCGCCGCGCGATCGCGCTGGCCGGCATCATGGGAGGTCTGGACACCGAAGTGTCGGAGGCCACCGCATCGCTGCTGCTTGAATCCGCCAACTTCGACGCCGCGACGATCCGTCGGACGGCGACCCGGTTGGGGCTGCGCACCGACGCCGGCAGCCGATTCGAGAAGTCCCTCGATCCCGGCAACACGGTTTTGGCCATCCAACGCTTTGTGGAATTGAGCAAGCTGATCTATCCCGGCATGAAGATGACCGGTCGGCTCTGTGACCGCTACCCGAAGCCCCGAGAGCCCGTGGTGGTTTCCATCGATCCGGGACATGTCGCCCGCACGATCGGGCGAGGCGTTTCCTTCGATGAAGCCGACCGCCTGCTTCGCCCGCTGGGCTTGGAAGTAACGGGCGATGACACCCAGTGGCAGGTCCACGTGCCTTCATTTCGATCTACGGCTGATGTCACGATCGAAGACGACGTGATCGAGGAACTGGCCCGATTCATCGGATATGGAACGATCGAGCCGGCCATGCCGCGCGTCTCCATTCGCAGCTTCGCGCCTCATGCGCTTCACCAGCTCGAACGGCGCACGATCGAGCACTTCACCTCCGTGCACGGCTTTTGTGAACTTCACAGCTATTTGTGGTATGACAGCGAATGGCTGGAGCGTTTGGGATACGATCCGGGTCCGTGCGTCGAACTGACGAATCCTTCCGCCTTCGGGTTACACCGTTTGCGCCGCTGGCTTATGCCGGGCCTGCTGAGCGCCGTCGTCCGCAACCGCTACCATTTTTCCGCGTTCTCTATTCTCGAAGTCGGAAGCGTCTTCGAACCGAGGAAAGACGGCGACGGCGAGTACCGAAATGTCGCCCTGGTGATCGCCCAACGGGGGAAGCGGATGGAAGACGAACTCTACGGCCGACTCAAGGCCGCGCTCGAAGGCTGGGCCTGGCAACGCTTCGGCCGCGCCGCAACGTTCAATCCGGGGCCATCCACCGATCGGCCCTGGGAACATCCTCATCGAACCGCCGCCGTTGTGATCGACGGTGTGGATTCGGGGTGTATCAGTGTCGTGGATGGGTCGCTGCGTCGGGTCATGGACGAGCATCTCGGTTCCTGGGCCGTCGCCTGGGCCGAACTGCGACTGGACGAGCTCGCGCGTCTCAAACCGAAAACTGAAACACTCGGTACAGTCCCCAGCTATCCCTGGATCGAACTGGATTTTTCCCTGCTTGTGCCCAAGGCCCAACGATACAACGACGTGGTGAAACAGGTGCGGGCGTTCCAACATCCATTGCTCAAGCGAATACAATACGTCGGATGCTACGAAGGCCAGGCTGTTCCAGCCGACCGACGCAGCCTGACGCTGCGCACCGTCATCGGCGACGACACTCGCACGCTGATCGACGATGACGCCAATACCTTCCGATCCGCCTTCGAGAAACACTTGGAAACCGTCGGTTATGCGATTCGCCGTGCTTGATTCCAACATCGCGGTGCGCTCTTCAAAGACCCCGCTCTTCCAATGGGTTGTCTGGACAATTGCACTATGCGCCGCCGGCTGTTCGCAGCTTATCGATCCGAACGTGCCCGAACCCATCAGGCCGATGGTCGAGCCTCTGCTCGGCCGTCCCTACCTGCTGTATCGGCCGTCCGCTTACGATCGCGATTCCGGCTGGCCCTTGATTATCGTGTGTCATTCTTCGTTTCCCGACTCACCCAACCGGCAGATTCGAGAATGGACGCAGCTTGCTGAGTCTCACGGTTTTCTCGTCGCCGCCCCGAAACTGACCGGTGTTGCCAGCACGTTTCCGCCCGCCTCGGAACGACAACGGTTGCTCCAAAGTGAGGACGAGCGTCGCATCATCGCCACCGTGCGGCATGTCCAGGCCGGCCACAACATCTCCGAGGATCGGATCTTTATCCACGGCTGGTCGGGTGGAGCCTATGCCGCCCTATACGCAGCGCTGCGCAATCCCGATCGGTTCCGCGCCGTTAGCCTGATCCAGCCGCGTTTCGACCCCGACTGCTTGGTTGACGTTGGAAAAACCATCGACCGACATCAGCCGGTGCTGGTCCACTACAACTCCGGCGACGCCCTCAGCGGCAAGCACGCGACGCGTTGTGTCCAGTGGCTGCGCTCCCACCATGCCGACGTGCGCGACGATCCGTTGGGGCCGGCGCTGCGCTCCGACGCGCCCAGGGCCGTTGAATTCTTTGAACGGGTGATCCGTAAGGATCCCTGGATTCGGATCCGCGCCTTTCCCCGCTCCACGGACAACCCATTCGAAATGCAATTCAAACTCAAATGCAGCCATGTCCCTGCGGGTTACTCTTGGGAGTTCGGCGACGGCGACGTGTCGAGCGCGGCTGAGCCCGTCCACATCTACGCCCGACCCGGAACCTATCGCGTTACCGTTACCGTCAATGACGCCGATCGTCACGCTTACAGCCGCAGCATTCAGTTGACCGTTCCCCAGGCGTTCCTTCAACCCGTCCCCGCGATGTCCCCCAACGACTGAAGGTTGTTGAACAGATTGTCAGGCACCCTAGCTCGACTTTTGCCCTTTTTCCCGTCGCTAGGCGGCGGGGGCGAGGGCGTATAGTAGCACGGCCCTTATAGGTCGAGATAGTTTTGCAAAGGCATCGCCATGGGTGGGTGTTGCAAAAACCCAGT
>JADFMZ010000312.1 GCA_022563615.1 Planctomycetota bacterium | reverse complement strand
ATGACGGCGTCTTCGGCATCCTCTTCCCAGGCGGCGAGCTGGATTTCGTATTGGCGCTGGTCGTCCTCGCTGATGGAGCGCTTCAGCTTTGTGGGGTTGTACTGACGAACCAGGTCCGTCGCACCCGTGGGTCCGCCCAACTGATTGGCGATGACCACAAATGTCACCAAGCCCAGAACCATGAAGACCACCGTTTGAAAAGCGTTCGCCCAGGCTGTGCCACGAACGCCGCCGAAGAAAACATAGATCATGACCACAAAGCAGATGACCCCGGAGCCCAACCAAAATGGAACCGCGCCATTCGTTGCAGGAAAGAGGTCCGGCAGCGCGCCGGCTGTAACCTTCAAGATGACTGTGCCGGCGCCCAGCACACCGATCAGCAAATAGGGAATGACCAGCCCCACTAGCACGGGAAACAGGACTAGCCCCAGTTTGTCTGACTCGAAGCGGTCGCGAAAAAATTGAATCTGCGTTACGTAGCCAAAACGTTGGGCATGAGACCAGACCTTGATTCCGATGAAGAAGAAGCAGGCGGAGTGGATGATGGCCGCCCACGACGCCATCTTTCCATAGACGCCGATTCCGGTCTTGAAGGCTTCACCGCTGCTGCCGACCAGTGCGAACGCGGTCATGGTCGTTCCAAACAGCGACATCAGGAGAAGAATCGAGCCGATCCCCCGCGAGGCAAGGAAATAGTCCGCAGCCGTGCCGCGAAAGAATCGGTAGCTGAACAACCCCAGACCCAGGAGCAACGCCAGGTAAGCGACCACAACCACGATGGCGATCAGACCGGGATTCATTCTTGTTTCTCCCCGCTCTTCGGCGCCGGTTGGGGTCCGCCGGCGGCGTCGGCCTGTACATCCACGTCGCCGGGCCAGCAATATTTGACCGCCATGGCCCAGAGGATGGCCGCCGCAATCGAAACCGCGATGTGGTAGGCTAGACCGATGGGAAGAAAGCCGAAAAGGGGCCTGTCCGCCTCGCCCGTTCCGATGCGGTCCCACCACCAGAAATCCTGGTGCGCCAGCGCCAGAAGCACGAGTAGTCCGTAGACGATTCGCTTCATTGGGCTATGCTCCCGGTCAGCTTTACCGGCTCCGGTAGTGAGATCCACTGGCGCATCACATCAAACACCTGGCCGGCCTCATCATTGAACACATCACCGATCAGAATTCGTACGATATGGTCTCGGTATTCCGGGTGCAACTTGTGGAACTCTCTAAAGCTGAACGATGGATCGTAGAAGGCGTGGATGAGCTGACGGATCAGGTGCATGCCTCGGAGGAGCCCGGGGGCGAACGCACCCAGGCGCGCCCCGGTGACCTCTCCCGCCGACATCGCCTCATGAACGGCATCCGCCGCCCATTCACCCGTCTTCAGCGCAAGAAACACGCCCGCCGAGTAAACTGGATCGAGAAAGCCGAAGGCGTCACCGATCAGCACCCAGCCATCCCCGGCGAGCTGGCTGGCGCTGTAGGAAAAGTCGCTCGTGACAAAGGCCTGGCTGACGCGCAATGCGCCCTCCAACCGCCGGCGAATGCCGGGGCATTGGGCGATTTCCTCTTCAAACGTGGCCAGCGGGTCGTCACCGCGACCGGTGAACAGGTAGGCGGGGGGGGCGACCACCCCCACGCTGGTGATATCGTCGGGCAGCGGGATCGACCAGAACCAGCCGTGACGGTCTGGCGTATGCAGGACCAGTGTCGCGCCGGAGTTTCGGCCCTCGTCACGGTAGGCGCCCTTGTAATAGGCATAGATGGCGGCGTTTTTCAGCCCAGGATCGGGCCGGCGAATCCCCAACTGTCTGGACAGTAGCGTCGAGGCGCCGCTCGCATCAATCACCACCTTGGCGTGGATCGTCAACGTTTCGTCGCCGCTCGCTGCCCTCACGCCCACGGCGCGTGCGTCGTCGAACAGCACTTCCTTGACGCTGACACCCTCTCGAACCTCGGCGCCATGTTCACGGGCGTTTTCCAGCATCATCCGGTCAAACCGATCGCGGCACACCTGCCAGGTGATCGACCACTCGTTCGGATCGCGTTCAGTGAAGTAATAGGGCTGGCCATCACGCCCGGAAGGCGAAACGAACTGGACGCTTTGCTTGAGCGGAAAGTCGGAAGCCTTGAGCTTGGGCAACATGCCCAGACGTTTAAAGGTCCAATAGCTTTGAGGCACCAGGGATTCCCCGATGTGATGTCGCGGGAAGCGCTCGCGTTCAAGAACGACAACGCGATGCCCGTAGTCGGCAAGCAACGTGGCGGCCGTGGCCCCGGCGGGGCCGCCGCCGATCACGACGCAGTCGTAGGTTGCGCTTTTGGACGTCTTGCGTTTGGGGCTCATGCCGAGTGCTTCACAAGTGCTGGAACGGTGATGATGACCCGATGTGGATGACCCGAGGCGCGGTCTTCAAGCCCGTCGCTCGGATCGTCGTGCAACCTATGAATCGCGGCATCAGGCATCATTTCACGTGTATCGAATGTTACGAAATTGCGGCTCAAAGAAGGCGGGAAGGAGGCTATCCACACGAAGCAAGCCGGCGCGCGTCAAACGAATGTCGTCGCCCTGAACCGTGAGCATGTCATCCGAGGCCAGCGAATCCAGCGGCTCGGAGAAGACGTCTGTGATTTCGACGGCAAACTTGGATCGAAAGTATCCGGCGTCGACGCATCCGAGTTTGAGCTGAAGAACCAGCTCCCGGATCAGCGATTGATGCTTCGTGACGGGCAGCGCCCGCGAAATCGGCAGTTTGCCGTCTTGCAAGGCCGCTAGGTATTCGTTCCAGTCGTCGAAGTTCTGGAATTGCATTCCAGCCAAGTGGGAGAAGGACGCAACGCCGACGCCCAGCATGTCCGCACCATGCCATAGGGCGTCGCGATAGACGAAGCGGCCGGCGTCGCGCGGCTTGACCACCGTATAGGCGCTCGAAACGACGTACCCCGCGTCTTCAAAGCGGCGAAAGGCTTCATCCCCCCAGGCCCGCTTGGTCGCCCAATCCGCAACCGGCGCCTTGCCGTTGCTTGACTCGAGCGTCCGGGCGAGCAGCGTGTTGTGGGGAACTTCCATCTGGTAGATGGTCACGCTGTCGGCATCGAGCGTGAGCGCCTGTTCGACCGTGTCGCGCCAAGTCGACTCCGTGTCGCCCACCATGCCGGCGATGAGGTCAATGTTGACCTGGTCGAAGCCCACCTCGCGGGCCCATTCGTACGCGCGGAAGATTTCAGGCGACCGGTGGGGCCGTCCGCTTCGCTCCAGGATGTCGTCGTTGAAGTGCTCAACGCCCAAGCTCAGGCGCGTCGTGCCCAGGGCCTTGATCGTTTCGAGCTTGCTCTTTTGCAGCGTGCCCGGCTCACATTCGAAGGTCACTTCGCGGGCGTCGTTCCAAGGCCAATCTTGATTGATCGAGGCGATCAGACGCTCGAGCTGAGAGCTGCTGAGAAACGACGGCGTGCCTCCACCGAAGTAGACGAACTCTAGCGTTCTACCGGCCAGCGCGGGTCGATCGGCGTACAACGCCGTCTCGCGCATCAGGGCTTCAAGATAGGTTCCCACGTCACGGGAGTTCTTGTCGGTGTAGACCCGATAATAGCAGAACTTGCAGCGTGTGCGGCAGAACGGGATGTGCAGATAGAGGCCTAGCGGCGGCGGGTTGTCGGGCGGCGGCGTATCGAGCGCAGCAGTCGCAGCCGGTACGTGGTCCGCCGACCAGACGGAGAACGGCGGGTAGGTAGCCACAAAGTAGCTGCCGACCTCCGTCTCCCGATCTTGTAGATCCACGTTGCACTCCCTGTTAGAGGACGGGCGTCACAAGCCCCTCCCGTATTCTCAGGCCCCATCCGCTCCACGTACACCGCGTAAGCGAAAAGAGCTAAGCTATGGAGTATACTGCAACTCGCACTCGATATCCCGTGTGCAAAGCTGTCAAATCGCAAAACGGTGTGGCAAACGAAAGAACGGATTTGCCGTAAGGGTTGCGGCTTCAAACCGTGGCGGATTGAGGGTATGATCCTCACCGACGCGGGCCGACGTCCATTGACGGCCAGGCCCCATGCAGTGGGTGTTCCGGGCAACGGGTCAGGCTGGAGACAGAGCAGCCCATCCGACTCATTCAGGTGCCGTGGATCGCCTGGTCGTCAATGGTCGCCGGCTCACGGAGACGGCGCGGTCCTTCGAGGACGAAACCGCGCCGTTTACTGCGCCCTCGGCGGGCTTCACTGAGTAGGGTGCGCGCGTTGGAACTTGCCCTGGTTTCCGGCGGGATGTCGGGAGCGGGATCGTCCGGAGTTGGTCGCAATGGCTTATCGAGTTCTAGCCCGAACCTATCGCAGCCGCACCTTCGATGAGGTCGTGGGGCAGGCCCCTGTCGCGACCACGTT
>JADFMZ010000311.1 GCA_022563615.1 Planctomycetota bacterium | reverse complement strand
ACGATCTGTGCATTGCCGACTTGTGCGCAAAGTGTCACGTAAGGTTTGATGGGTATTCCGATGAATTGAGTATTTATGAAAATCGACAGATGCGCAAGATTGATCACTCAGAACAGTGGCACTACAACATCATTCAAACCCTGGTACGTCGTTTCGGCCAGGGTATTTTAATCCTCAAAGGAGCAACGCCATGACTATTGGCGAGATGATCCCCCGCCCTGCGGTACGGGAGCTACGGCAGCGCAACGGCGCACTCAGCATGGAGGCTCTGATGAACGACCTCCGCGACGCATTCAGAGGTTGGAAGTCGTTGTGGAGCAACTGGGGACCGTAAACCGTGACGACGCTGACGCTGGACGCCCATCGAGAACAGATGCTGCGCTGGCTTGAAAAGGGCCGCAGCTACGAGTTTCTCACGATGGCCGGCCCCTACCTCAACCTCTGCCCCGACGATTCGTACGTAGCGCTGATGGCGGTGCGCGAGTATATGAAGCTCGGTTTGGCCCTGCCGGCGCGGGAGGTGTTCGACCTGTGCTCTCCGGTCGATGATGCGTCACCGGACTACCTTTCCGTTCGAGAGAGTTTGGAGCACATTCAGGGAGCGCCCCTTCCCTGGTCGCGACGGACCCAGCGGTTCGAGGCCAACCTCGCTGCCCTGGAACGCCGGGGAATCGATGTGACGCTGTTGCGCGACACTTGGGAGCAGCGAAGCGCCCAATACCAGTTGTTTCGCGATGCCCGCGGTGTTCACCAGGTGCGCCGCCGCGATTCCATGCAACGGTGGGAATGGTTCCCGATGTTGCGCGATCACGGCGCCGCCGAGGCTGCTCAACCGATGCCCGATGGGATCAAGCGGCATACGCCGGGGCCCTACGTGTTTGAAGGGGTCGGTTTCGGAGCTTACCTGGAGCGCGTTTATGAAGCGACGAAAGACACGTTTCTAGGATTCTCTTGTGCGTTGTTTATCGTGGAACCCGATCCCGCCGCGCTGGCTTTCTTGCTGCACCTGCGTGATTGGCGAACGATCCTGAGCGATCCTCGCGTCTGGGTATGTGTGGGGCTGGATTGGGCGGATCGCCTGCGCGAGGCCTTTGAAGACCATCATGATCTGCCGGTTCCCGTCCAGGTCTTTACGATTCGAGCCGGCTCGACGAACGAGGGGAATGGGGCGGCTAAGATTATTGAGGAAGTCATCGAGGGCCGTGACGCGCGGATTCAACGATCGCTTGCTGATCTGGAATCGCAATACGCATCGCGCGACGTGGCCTATTGGGCGAAGCGTTTCGCGGAAGCGCTTTCGGGCCAGGGGCCGACGCTGAAAATCCTCGCAGCCGTCAGCACGCACACGACCTTCCTACAGTATTCACTAAGAGACGCCCAACAAGCGTTGCAGTTTCTGGGGCATTCATGCCGGGTTCTGACCGAACGCCACCCCTATGACATTCTCAGCCCTTTGACTTATCACCAGGCCATCCGCGAATGGAACCCTGACCTGTTTCTTGTTCTTGACCACATCAGGCCGGAGTTCCAAGGGATCCTGCCGACCAACCTTCCGATGCTCACTTGGGACCAGGACCAGCTTCCCCAGGTGTTCACCAGGGCCAACATCGTGCAGATCGCCAAACACGATTTCTTGGTGGGTTGTTCCAAATCCTTTCTGGTGCATCACGGATTGGATCCGAAGCAGATGTTGCAGGTTTGCATGCCGACCTCTCCGGAGCGGTTCGGGGGCGCGCCGCTGACCGACGAGGAGGAATCTCGATATGCCTGTGACGTATCTTATGTCAGTCACGCATCGCAAACGCCGCAGGCCTTTCATGAACAAGAGCGATCGAACTACGCGGATCCGCTGATGCGTCGCTTGCTGGACACGATGTTTGAGCTCATGCCGGAGGTGTTGGCCAAGCACGGCACGCCGCATGGAGGTGTCACCCACTTTGTGCTTGAGGAGGCCCTGCAACGTTGCGGGATCACCGGATTGGACGAGTCGCTGCGCAGTCGCCTGACCGGGTGGTATCTATGGCGGCTGGGCGACCGAATGTTTCGTCATGAGGCCCTGGAATGGGCGGCCCAATGGGCGCGGCGTACCGGACGGACCTTTCGCCTGTATGGCAACGGTTGGGACACGCATCCCACACTTGCCGAATTTGCCGTTGGACCGGCCGCCAACGGGCGGGAGCTGGTCTGCGTGTATCGTGCTTCCAGAATCAATCTGCAACTGATGCCGGCTGGGTTTATCCATCAGCGCGCTCTTGACGGTCTGGCCGCCGGCGGATTCTTCTTGACTCGTGCAACCCGACATGACCAATGTGGTCGGATTCTCCGACGCCTTATGCGGCGCATCGACGAACTGAACATTTCGGACAACTCAGCGTACCGAGTCTGCAAGGATGAGCCGCTTCTGGCGCTGCTCCGCGCGTTCCACGGCGATTGGCCCCGACGACCCTACGCGGATGATTACGACGCGCTTCGTGGAATCCGGATCGCGGCGGAGGATGTCTACCCGGACGAAGTTTTCCCGCGTTTCGATCAGATCGTGTTCGATTCCGCCGAGACATTTGCAGCCATCGTCGATCACTTTCTCCGGGACGATGCCGCACGGCGTCCCTTGGTGGAGGAGATGCGGCGGATCGTTGTGGAACGTTTCAGCTACCGCGCCAGAATGGATGAGTTCGTGCGGGCCATGGGGACCTATCTTGCGGAGGAAAGTAGATGCCCGAAGTAGCGCCGGTCGTATCAAAACGACGTGCCGCATTGAAGAAATTGTCTGTGCCCTTCGTGGACCTGGGCGCACGGCATGCGCCGCTACGCGCCCGACTTCTTGAGGCCGTTGGGCGCGTGCTGGATCACGGTCAGTTCATCCTTGGGCCCGAAGTCGCCGAATTGGAGGAGCGCTGGGCGCGGCGATGCGGCGTGCGACACGCGATCGGAGTCAGCAGCGGAACAGCCGCATTAAGCCTGATCCTCAAGGCGCTGGACATTGGGGCGGGCGACGAAGTGGTGACCGCTCCGAATTCGTTCATCGCATCAGCCTCTTCCGTCGTCCTGGCTGGCGCAACGCCGCGCTTTGCCGACGTAGGCGACGATTTCAATATGGATCCGGAGTCGGTTCAGGCGTGCATCCGCGAGAACACAAGGGCCATCGTTGTGGTCCATCTGACGGGTCGGCCCGCCGCCATGGACGAGATTAATGCGATTGCGAACCGTCGGCAGGTCGTGGTCATTGAAGACGCCGCCCAGGCGATGGGAGCGAAGTCAGCCGGTCGGCCGGTCGGCAGCCTTGGCCTGGCCGGCGCGTTTTCCCTGCACCCACTGAAAATTATCGGTGGATGCGGCGACGCCGGCATGATTACCACCGACGATGACGCCCTGGCTGATCAGTTGCGGCGACTGCGCAACCACGGATTCCAAAACCGACAGGAAGATTGCACCGCATGGGGATACAACGAGCGCATGGATACCCTGCAGGCTGCCCTGGCCTTGGTCAAATGGGATCATCTGGATACGTGGATTCAGCGCCGTCGCGATCAAGCAGCCATTTACCGGCGACGTCTGGTGAAATTTGTGCGCATTCCGCCCGACAGGCCCAACGACCAGGCGGTATACCAAACCTTTCCGGTTCTGGCTGACCGGCGGGATTCTTTGGCTGACTTTCTTCGCCATCACGACATCGGATGCGCCGTCCACTATCCCGTTCCCATTCATTTGCTCGAAGCCGCCCGGGAACTCGGCTACCGTCGGGGCGATCTGCCCGAGGCGGAAAAGCAGGCGACCCGTACGTTGAGTCTGCCGATTCATGAGGGTCTTACGGATGAACAGATCCATCATGTTTGCGATGTGATCGAACGGTTCTACGATGAGTGACAGCCCCATGAAACGATCTTTGACAGCCCGGCCACCATCATCCCCGCAACCGGACTTGCCTGCGCGCCATGCGCCGGCAGGGCGGCAGAAAGTTCCCCGCCTGGCGGCCGCCCCTGTTCCTGATAGGCGTGGCCGTGGTGGCCGTGGTGCTGCTGGGTCCGGTGGATGTGCTGGCGGATTATGCATTTGTCTGGCACGTGGTCCAGCACCAGTGGCTGATCATGGTGGGCATACCGCTGATCCTGCTCGGGGCGCCCTTCATCCCCGTTATCCGGGGGATTCCACGCCAATGGCGCTGGCGTGGGTTTGTGCCCTTTGCCAGGAATCGCGTGGTGCGGGCGCTGGCGTCCTATGGCACGCGGCCCATTCCCGGACTGTTGTTTATCAACGGTATTTTGATGGTGTGGCACTTTCCCGGGATTTACGATCTCACGCTCAAGGACACGGGGGTGCATTTCCTGGAGCATTTTCTATTCGCTTTTGCCGCGGTGATGTTCTGGTGGAATATCGTTAC
>JADFMZ010000310.1 GCA_022563615.1 Planctomycetota bacterium | reverse complement strand
CCAACGCCTGGGGATTCTACCGCGCCACCGCCTCCTTCCGCAAGGCGAAGAGCTCCTTCAGCCCGGCCGTTGAAAGCTCGGTCAGCCAGCCCTGGCCGGTGCCGACGTCGCCCTGTGACGCACACGCCCGCCGCGACGAACGGCGCAGGCCCTTTGGGCGATGAGCCTCGTCGCGATTTCCGCCAAACTACGTTACGGAAGTTAAGACGCCCGGCCGCCGGCGCACAACAGGATGTGCGCACCTGCAGGCCCGAGTCCTCAAGTGTCCGCCCGCCGATCGGCGTCCAACCGTTCGACGAGGGCCTGGAAGCGGGGATGGCTACGGAGCGAGTCGAGGTCGGAGTCGTTCTCGAACCACTCCTTCTGAAGGAGCCCGAATGTGATGGCCTCATCGAGGCATTCGATGGCCTTTTCGGTCTGTCCCAGCCGGGCGTAGGTGCAGGCGACGTTGTACAGGACCGTGGGCTCCTCCGGGTCAGCCGCAAGTGCGCGCTCGGCCCATTCCAGACTGCGCTCACGGTCACCAACTCCGACCAACGCGAGGGCGCCCAGATAGAGGGCCCGCCCGTCCTCCGGGAAAAGTTCCAAGTGTTTCTCCGCGGCTTGCAAACCTCGGCGGCACGCGGCCTCTGCGTCGGGTTTGCGGCCCAGCCCGCCATAAACGCCCCCGAGCAGAATCGGTGCCTGGTAGTCCTCCGGGTTCACTCGAGACGCCTGTTTATATAATTCTGCCGCTCGCTCGAGCTTTCCTTGTGCGAAACAGGCCCTTGCGTAGAAGTAGTAGGCTTCGAACAGTTCGGGGTTCTGGCGGATGGCGGTCTCGAACTCTTCTCGGGCCTCGTCGTACCGTTTGTTCAGCGACAGCGCAAAACCACGTGCGACGTGAGCCTCGGCCAACTTGGGGTCCAGCTCAAGGGCCTTGCGACTGGCCTCATCCGCCTCTTTGAGGTGGGCCTCAGCGGCACCCCACCAAAGGTAAAGGAGCGAGCAACAATCGGCGACACCGGCGTAGGCGCTCGCGTAGCGGGGGTCAAGTTCGTAGGCCCGCATAAACAGTTTTCGAGCGCGCTCAAGACCTTCTCGCCGAAACTGATGAAAGAACTGGCGGCCGCGCAGGTAGTACTCGTACGCCTGCACGTTGTCCGTCGGGACTTTCGCGAGGGCGCGTTTTTCTTTCTCGCTCAGCACGACCCGCAATGCCCGGGTTATGCTTTGCGCGATCTCGTCTTGGACGGCGAACACGTCCTCCATATCGCGGTTGAAGGTTTCGGACCAGAGATGGTAGCCGTCGGCGACGTTCACGAGCTGGGCGCTGATGCGGAGCCTGTTGCCCGCTTTGCGCACGCTACCTTCCAGGACCGCACGCACGTTCAGTTGCTCACCGATTTGGCGGATGTCTTGGCTTTTACCCTTGAACGCAGAGGCGGAGGTTCGGGAAGCGACGCGCAGCCCTTCCACCTTGCTCAATGCGTTGATGAGCTCCTCGGCCATCCCGTCGCAGAAGTACTCTTGGTCATGTTGGGGACTCATGTCGGCGAATGGGAGTACCGCGACGGACGCTTCCGTGCGCCCTTTGTCGGGCGTCTTTCGTTTCGCGGGCTCGTCCGCGTACACACCCACCCCGACACCGGTCAGCGCAAAGGCCAGATCTCGCGCCGACTGGAATCGCTGTGCGGGATTCTTTTCCAGACAGTGCGTGACGACCCGCTGCAATTCACCGGGCGCGCTGATCCCCGCTTCCGTAAGGGAGGGCGGATCGTCGTTGAGAATCGCCGCCATGGTGTCGGCAGTCGTCTTGCGAGAAAACGCCCGATGCCCGGTCAACATTTCGTAAAGCACACAGCCGAATGCGAAAATATCGCTTCGAGCATCAGCCGGCTGGCCGCGCACCTGCTCGGGCGACATGTACTGGACGGTTCCCAGAATGGCGCCCGGCTGTGTCTCCAGCGTCAGCGTGGCTGTCAACCCCTCCCCTTCCTTGGAATCCTTGATCTCCAATCGCGCGAGGCCGAAGTCGAGAATCTTGACGGCACCATCGGCGGTAAGAAAGATATTCTGCGGTTTGATGTCCCGGTGGATGATGCCTTTGCCGTGCGCGGCGGCAAGACCGTCTGCGATCGCGAGCGCAATCTGCACCGCCTTTTGCCACTCAACAGCCGAGCGTTGCAGGCGGCTCGCCAGCGTTTCGCCTTCCAGCAGCTCCATCACGGCAAAGGTCTGACCCTTATCCGTACCGATGTCATAGATGGCGCGGATATTGGGATGGGATAACGCTGCCACCGCCTTGCTTTCGCGCCGAAAACGCGCCAGGGCATCGTGGTCCTGGGCGAACCGGTCGGGGAGCACCTTGATCGCCACGTCACGCTCGAGGCGCGGGTCTCTGGCCCGATAGACTTCGCCCATCCCGCCCGCGCCAAGTTCGGAAATGATTTCGTAGGGCCCGAGCTTCGTTCCATTCACCAGGGTCATCGTGTTTTCCCCGACGTTGGCCAGGTCAGGCCACGCCCAACGCATCGCGTGCGGCACGGCGAACCAGGCGGCAGCGGCGCCGAGCGTCGAGTGCCGATTCCCGGTCGGCTGACTCACCGGGATAGCGGAACATCACGGCGAAATCCGAAAGGAACGCAAGGTCTTCGCGGAAGGTCTCCCATGCCGGCTCCAGGTCAAGCACCTGTTGCAGCAGAGCGACCAGGTCGTGGATCTTGCTGAAGGAGATGCCAGCTTCGCAAAGCCGCGCCTTGAGGTACTTCTCGGCGCATGGCTGAGCATGAAAGCAGGCGCCGTCGTAGCTTGGGTTCTTCCGCGCCCGACATTCGCGTTCCAGGATGGCGAAGTCGCCTTCGGCCTTGGATACCCATTCAGCGGCGATCGGCTTCATAGAGCACTATACCCTCGTCCAGAATCTCCCGTATGAAGTCGTCGCCCATCTCCAATCGCTCGCGCACCTTCTCCGGCGTGCGCACGATAAGGTCCACGGGAAAGGCAGGGCGAAGCCTCATCCGGATTTCCACGGATTGATTAACGCTCTTGCCCTCAAACGGCAAAATGACCAGCAGGTCCACGTCCGAATCGTCCGTGCCTAGACCGCGTGCATAAGAGCCAAACAGGACAACCCGCTCAGAATGAAACTCGCACCCAATCCGCCGGCCGAACTCTTCGATTTGATTCATCGTGACCATCGCACGACCCTTATCATATCAGCAAACCAGACGCGTCCCACGTCCGTCCGTGCGGAATCTCTCCCCCACCTCGAAACGAGGTGGGCCACCCGGCGGGTATGGTAGTGCCTCAGAAGTAGGGGGGCGTTGTGCTTGTTTGCCACCGACTTTAGTCGGTGGACTTGTGGGCTTGACCAATTTCCCCCCCTTCTTCCCTCCCGCCCGCGGGCCGGGAGGGAAGAAGGGGGGGCATATGAAAGCGCCTGTGATCCACCAACCTAAGTTGGTGGCAAACTGGAGAAACCGAGCCGCGTGGCTTTAGCCCGCGCGACGCTTCCGTCAGGGTAGGTTGCTAGCCATTCTCAAGTTCGCGCAGGCTGAAGCCTGCGGCTCGGGTGATGGTTGTCGCACTGTCATACAATGGCTGAGATAGTTCATGGAAGTCAAGCTGGCTAGTTCATATGGGTTCTGTTTCGGTGTTGAGGATGGTTTTCACCCGCCACGCGTTTCCCGCGATAAAGGTCCAATCGGACACCGAATTGACGGTGGCCAATATGGCATCGAAGCTCTGGCCATGCTGCCGCCAGCCAATGTTGCCGACCAGGCGGTGGTCATCGAGGATGATTTCCTGCGCGCCGTGCACAGCGCGGGGCAGTCGGTGCCCGGAGGTCTTGGCGCCGCGGCGACGCGAGGCGCCCGCCCCTCCGGCACGTACCTCTACTGCAGCCTCCGCCCCGACCGCGAGGAGGCGGCCGAACTCGTCAAACCGGGCGATCCGGTGACGCTGCAGTTGGGTTTTCAGGAACTGCGAAACAACCTCGCCTATGCCGCCGGTATGGACAATCGCGTGGGGGTGTGGGTGGTGATGAATGCGCTGCGGCGAGTGGCCGCGGGAAACCCGAAAGCGGCCGTGTTCGCCGTCTCGACGGTGCAGGAAGAGGTTGGCCTGCGGGGGGTGAAAACGAGCGCCTTTGCCATCGATCCGCAACTCGGCATCGCGGTCGATGTGACCCACGCGACCGATTGTCCCACGGTCGACAAGAAACAGGAGTGTGATGTCAAGCTCGGTGGCGGGCCGTCCATCACCCACGGCACAGTGAACCATCCCAAGATGGTGGAACGGTTGATGGATGTGGCGAAGAAGAACGACATCCCACTCCAGCACGAGTCCAGCAGTCGTTTTTCCGGTACCGACACCGACGTCATCTTTCTGTCACGAACCGGCATCCC
>JADFMZ010000309.1 GCA_022563615.1 Planctomycetota bacterium | reverse complement strand
GCGCTCAAGGGGCATGAATTCAACCATCGAACCCGAGTTCCCAGATTGTCTCAGGTGATCGAGTCCGGCTATCGATCACGCTTGACCTGTTTCGGTGAGCGTAGGTGCTTGCGGTAGCCAGGTAGGTCGGGCTTTGCCCGACGGAACGTCATCCACTCCGGCGATGATCGGACGGAGTTGCGCTGACCGAAACCGATTGGTCCTCCAAGAACAGATACCGGACTTGGCCCGTCGGTTCATCGCGGGGCGCGGCGGCCTTCTTCGCGGCGTCGGTCCTCCGGGCGTTTCTTCTATCTCAGGTTGCGCGTGGGATTGTAGGATAGTCATAGTGGCTGATCCCCTTTCCCCGGGGACCTGTCCGATAAGAGGAGTACAGCATGAATCCCCTGAAAATCGGCAACGTCGCTCGAGTGGAAAGCAACCGCGTTGAGGTGGTCCTTACCGTTACCGACTTGAACCTCTTGCACGAAGGCCAGACCTATCGCGTGGGCCAGCTCGGCTCCTATGTCACCCTTCCGATGGATGCAAAGACGCTGGTGGGCTTCGTCACGGGCGTCGGGCGACAGGAAATGACCGTGGTCGACATCGAGCCGCAACTCATCATGCATATCCAATTGGTGGGCGAGATTTCCGCCGGGCGCTTCGTGCGCGGCGTCAATGAGTTTCCCATTGTCGGCGACGACGTCTGGATGGCCGCCCGCAAGGATTTCGAGGGCATCTTCGGCAGCTTCGACCAGCTACTGGCCGGCTCGAAACATCCACAGAGCTTTTCTCTCGGACGCTTCGCGCTCAACCCGGACTTTGAAGTCAAGGTTCTGGGCAGCGAGCTGTTTGCCAAGCATGTGGCCGTCTTGGGAAATAGTGGAAGCGGCAAGAGCTGCACGACGGCCAAGATCCTTCAGGAGGTTCTCAACCTGCCGAACTCCCAGACCGTGTTGTTCGACATGCACGGCGAATACCGTGCAGCCTTCTCGGATGAGCAAGGCCAGATGCATGCCAACGTCACTTATATGGGGATTGACGACTTCGTATTGCCCTACTGGCTCTTCAAGTATGAGGAACTGGAAGCCTTGTTCGTGGACCGCTCCAACCCGCTCCACGTCAGTACGCAGATATCCTTCCTCCGCACGGCACTGCTCGAGTTCAAGCAGGACGCCGCCAGCAGACTGGACCTGACCAAGGCGTTGACTCTGGATACGCCGATTTACTTCTCGCTCGAATCATTCAAGGCCTACGCTGAGAACCTCAACGAGGCCCGGTACGTGCTCAATGACGATCATCTGGCCTTTAGTCAACTCGCCCTCCGCAGCCTCCCGCCGCAGGAGCAGGAGGAACTCATGCGCACTCAGCGGTGCCAGTTCAATCGCGGGAACCCGGAGGGTGAAACTCCCCATCCGCTGTATTTTGGAAAGCTTCTGGGCCTGATCGACCTGCTGGACACGAAGTACCAGGACCGCCGCTACGAGTTCATGCTCAAACCCCTCGAACACGGGATGAAGTCCCGGTTTTTCCGCGAATACCTTGGCCACATGGAGGGCCCCGCCCAGACCTCCAACCTGATGAACCAGTTGATTCGGGTTCTCACCGGGCGCGTCGAGCCGCGCAGCAACCTGACCATCATCGACCTGTCCGGCATCCCGTTTGAAATCGTGGACATCACGGTGGCGGTCTTCACCCGCCTGATCTTCGATCTGAACTTCTGGACGCCGTCCAAGCAGCGTCACCCCACCCTACTGGTGTTCGAGGAAGCGCATAACTATGTCCCGCGCGTCGCGAGCGGGCATGGCTTCGCTAAGAAAGCCGTCGAACGCGTCGCCAAAGAGGGACGCAAATACGGCGTCAGCGCCATGCTGGTTTCGCAGCGACCGAGCGAGCTGTCCGAAACCGTTCTGTCCCAATGCAACAGCTTCGTCGTCATGCGCTTGAGCAACCCTGAAGACCAGCATTACGTTTCCAAGGTCGTCGGCGACCACTTCACGGGGGTTCTGCAGATGCTGCCGTCGCTACGGCCCGGAGAGGCCTTCGTGATCGGTGACAGCGTCCTCATGCCCATGCGCACGCTGGTGGACATGCCCAACCCGGTGCCGCGCAGCGGTGACTTCGACTTCTTCAAGCTTTGGTCCGCGGACGAAATCGACGTCGACCTCGACGAAGTCATCAACCACTGGCGACGCCAGAACCGCCAACATCTCGACGACGACGCGGACGCGGCCGAAACACCGCAATCCGCCTCGCCTCAAGATAAAACCGCTACGGACGAGCCCGGTTCCAATCAGCCCACCAAGGGCCCCTGGGCTCAACCCTCCAGGGTATCCAAGCCCGCGGCGGCGCGTCCCGCGATGACACCGGCCAGCTCCGCGCGGCTGGCATCCCCCTGGCTCGCGGAAGAACACTGATCCCAATAGTCCGTCCCCGAACAGGCCCCGAGCTGCAGGCTTCAGCCTGCGCGAAGCTGCGAAAGCCAGTACTCGGGATGGGCTATGGTTCTGCATCAACAATGCACTGACGGGTTGTTCATGGCGGGGCGAAGCTCCCGGCGGGAGGGCGAGGCTCCCGCCGAGCCGCACCCATGCAACGTCGAGCTTCGGAGCGACGGCTCGCCGGGAGGCTCGCCCTCCCCGTTGGCTGGCGACCTATCTAATAATGGATGGAAGAGCACTCACCCACCGTTCAGCCACTTGCCGGCGCCCGAGGCGCGGGCACTGCCGAGAGCCAATCCCATTAGCCCCGGTCGCCATGTGCCCCGGATAGCCAAACGACGTATAATGATTCATCGGTGGAGTGGGCAAGGCGATCGCCCGTGGGCTTAGCCTGCGGGAGGAAAGTCCGGACTGGGCAGGGCACGGTGATTGGTAACGCCAACCCGGCGCGAGCCGAGGGAAAGTGCCACAGAAAAGACACCGCCACGCAATCGTCGAAACGAGAAAACGTCGAAACAAACCGGTTTCGATATTTTCAACCTTTTGACGTTTGCGTCGGTAAGGGTGAAAAGGTGCGGTAAGAGCGCACCGCGCGGCCGGTGACGGTCGTGGCAAGGTAAACCCCACCGCCAGCAAGCCCAAATAGGCAGCGAGAGGCGGCCCGTCTCGCGGATCGATTCAATCGTGATTCGATCTGAAGCTGCGGGTAGGGTGCTCGAGCCGACGGGCGACCGTCGGCCTAGATAAATGATCGCCACGCCGTGCAAGCGGCGGACAGAATCCGGCTTACTCGCCCGCTTCGTCTTTTCCTTTCTCTTCAATTCAAGTGAATAAGAAAGGTGCGCCGGGGAAGCGCTGTGCCGGTCCGAGAAAACAGAGAAATGGTGCGCCCGGGAGGCACCCAACCCATTTCTCTTGCCATTGGGTGGTGCGATTTGGTATCATCAGGCGTCACGCCGGGAGATTGAAAACCATCCACTTGTCGACGTTCGGGCCACAGCAGATCTTTGCCCTGGAATCGCCGCGGCGCATGGGGCCATGCTAACTGAGGGGTCGAGTTATGGATGCCGGAATCCAAGTTCTCTTGCGCAGATTCGTTCTACTCGCAGCGGCCTTATGGGCGGCGTTCGGCGTGCCGACGATCGTCCCGGCTACAGAAGATACCGATCACTCAGCGAATGCTACAGCCCGCGACAGGTCCGCGCCGATCGTGCATCCGATTTTGAGCGCCGCGGTCTCGCTCGACAAGACGGCACGAAGTTCGGATACCAGCGGCGGTACGGGCGACTCCTCTCTCGCCGGCGAGGATGTCGACGGCGACGGGGTGCCCGATATCACGGACGTCTGTGACAACACGACGGCAGGTTCGGCCGTTGATTCGCAGGGCAGGCCGCTCGGTGACGTCGACAAAGACTGCGATACGGACCTGATGGATTACGCCCTGTTCCAACAGGGATTGACCGGGCCCTTCGCGGAGCCCGATTTCGGCGAGTGCAACCCACTGATGGCGACTACCGGTTGTTCGAAGGGTCTTAATTGCTACGTGGTTGTGAGTGAAACCGATCCCACGGTGTGTGCAGCCGAATTCAGCGGCGGTACGCAGGGGGAGGCATGTGAATTCCTAAACGCTTGCGCCAGCGGTTATAGCTGCGTCCTTCTCGATGACCCGGTGAGTCCGGGGGGCCTCGAGTGGGCATTTATCTGTGATTCAACGCGCAGCGGGAGCCCGACTTGCGCAGAGGGCCCCGGACCGTCCTGCCTTTGCTTCTCAATAGTGTCGTCGGCCAATCCATCACCTTTGTCGACGCTACGTCCACTTCCCTTCTTGTCTATCCCGCGTCGATCGGCCAGAAGCAAGGTGTGGCCGTCGGTGATTACGACGACGACGGATGGGAAGACCTCTGTTTTTGCGGCAACTCGGTGGTCGGCGTGCTTATATTCCGGAATCTCGGCAACAAGACATTTGAGAACGTGACGTCCACG
>JADFMZ010000308.1 GCA_022563615.1 Planctomycetota bacterium | reverse complement strand
GATTCACCTTGTCGGGCGGACAGCGCCAGCGCATCGCGCTGGCCCGGGCGCTGCTTCGCAACCCGCCGATCCTGCTGCTGGATGAGCCGGCGACCGGCTTGGACGATCTGGCATGTCATATGGTCGAACAGGTTTGGATGTCGAAGGAGAACAAGGCGACCACGCTGGTAATTTGCCATCGGCTTCGTGCGATGGAACGGTTCGACAAGATTGTCTTGCTTTCGCATGGCCGGGTGGGTGAATCCGGAACGCACCGTGAGCTGATGGCGGCGCGGGGTGACTACGCCACATTGTTCGATGCGGGCAGTGACGAACGATTCCAAATCACCGCCGAGGAGGGTGTGGCTGGATGACCACGTCCTTGGAACTACCCGGCCATGGCGACCCCGCCCTGGCTCCGTTGTTGGCGCACCTAAACGCCGAGTCGGTGCTGGCGGCCTGTCAGGAGCGGCTCGATGCTGAGGATAGCGCCGGGCGGCCTTCCTGGCGCTGCGCCCGGGTGGTCGAAGCGCTTTACCATCCAGGCCGATACGTTCGCGTTGCCTATGCTCTTCTAACCGATTCGTCGATTCCGGATCATCGGGTTTGGCCACAGGGTGACGTGGTCTACTTGCACGCACCGGTGCGGCGCCCGATGTCGCGCCGAGGCGTGGTGCTGCAACTTGGCGGCATGGAAGTGGAAATGTATCGGTTCCCGAACGACCGACGACTTCGTGGTCTTCGCAAATTCGCCGCGCAACGGACGGCTACGGCAATCTGGCAGGACTGGATCGATCAAGACGGCGCGAAAGAGCGCCTGGAGCCGGCAACGCTGCAACGATTCCTGCTTCGCTACGTGCCGGAGCAGAAATGGGTCGTTCGATTGCGCGCGGAACCGGTCCACCACGGCGGCGGTAAGGTTCACAAGCGGCGAATCACGGTGCGATGCGCCTCGCCTTCCCTATGCGCCACGCTGTTGAATCGACACCGGTCGCTTCGACGATGTTCCAAGGAGTCGCAGTCGCTGTTTCACGCGGCCCGGGTGGTGGGATACGATGCGCAATTGGGTCTGCTGGCCGTGAAATGGGCTCACGGCCTGAATCTGGTCGAAATGCTGCAAGAGCAGGAGCCCACCGACGTGATGCGAAAGGTCGTTGCGACGCTTCAATCGTTCCACGCATCCGAGGTTTCCGATCTTCCTTCGATCACACCTGCGATCCTTCAGCGCCAGATCCAGGAGTCCGTGGATGACCTTTCGCTGACCTGTCCCGAGTTGCGTCAACGCCTGGCGGACGTGGGAAAAACGATGACCGAGCGACTGAATCGTCTGGACGGCTTTGATCCGGTCACTCTGCATAACGATCTGCACTGGAAGCAGATTCTCGTCGACGGCGAGCGCTTCACATTCCTAGACCTGGAGCGGATGGCCAAGGGCGATCCTTTGATAGATGTTGCCAATCTAGCCGCCCAAATACGCATGCTCGGCCACCGCAGGGAGTTCTCTGTTGACGTGGCGACGGCACAGGCGTGGGCCGGCGAGTTCCTAGCGCAATGGGAGCGCCAGGTCGGGAAGCCGATCAACGCAACACGATTCCGATGTTACGTTGTCTGTTCTCTGTTTTGTTTGGCGCGCGGGATGATGCGGCACTTGCGACCGGGATGGCGCGCCTTGGCCCAGACATGCCTCGAACTGGCGGAGTCTCAACTCAGTTCAACCGGGCGCGAGGCGATGGCGACATGAGCACAGAACGCGCGATCGGGGCAACGCAAGCGGCGGTCCAAAAACTTCTGGACGTAAACGTGGTCGGTCAAATCCTGCGCGCAGAGGGCGGAATCCGTTGGCCCGACGGTCGGGAGCCCGGCAACATTCGCATCGAGCGCGCCTGGCCGACGCACGGCAAGAGCTTCGTCGTGGAATGGTCCTTTGATCTGGGATCGGGGCCGAGGTATGCATTGTTCGGCACGCCGACCGCGGACGCGAACTCGAATCAAGCGGGTACTACGAATCATCCGACCGTCGCGGCAGATGGGATTCGGGGGGTGTTGGTCCATCTGCCTCGATGGGGTGTGCGCATTCATTCGCCCGATCAGGATCCCGATCTTCCGCAACTGGCCCGATGTTTGGACGAACGGGCGATGGCGGATCGACTGGAACCTTTTTGGAACAATGGCCACCAGCGCCACGACAACGACGGTCGGGAGATCGAATGCCGATTGTTGTCCTATCGCAGCGCCCGGCGGGCGACCCTCAGCTTGAGGCGCCTGAATGCGATCCAGCCGGAGGGTAATCTTATCGGGAAGACGTTCCGCGACGGGCGGGGCGAATCCTTATTGGTGCTCCACGATCAACTTGATCGACAGCTCGCCTCGTCCACGAAGGGCCGCGTTCGCGTGCCGAGCCCCGTCGGGTATCTGACGGACTTGCGCATGGCGCTATTTGGATGGGCTCGCGGCGAGGAAGGCGGCGATGGTTGGGGCTGGTTGTGCGATCGTGCGGTTCTGGCCGCCGACGCATTGGCTGCCTTGCACGGTGAATCCATCGAGGGGCTTGACGACTTCTCCCGCGAGGATGAGTGCGCCGTGATCCTCCGCTGGCATGAGGCGCTTGGTCGCGTCGATGACCATCTTTTTGAAACAACCCAGCCTCTTCTGGACGCGCTGCTGCGTGGCGCCGAGTCGATGGGGATGGAGGATGCATGCACGGTGCATCGGGACTTTTACGAGCGGCAACTGATCTACGACGGCAAGACGATAACGATTCTCGACCTGGACACGCTCGCTCATGGAGAACCTAGCATCGACGTGGGCAATCTGTTGGCTCATCTGTTCCTGGGCGCGCTGCGGGCGGGGCGGCCCGTTCGTGACTATCCCCCCGCCGCCCGGCTCGTGCTCGATCGGTACGCGGCGCAGCGAGGCCCCGTGGATCGGCCTACGTTGGCCTTTTACCTGGCATCAGCCTTGTTCCGTTTGGGCGCGGTCCACGTGCTTCGGACGACGACCAGCGCTCATGCGCCGGCCTTATGGCGCTTGGCTGATGAACTGTTGGTTGAATCGGGCGGAGAGGCCTCGGGTCACACTAACGCCGGCGGTAAGAGCGGCAAGAGAGACGATGTTCCGATGGCCAAGTGGATTCTTGAGGGATTGGCGACATGATCGTGGTTGAAGCATTGACTCGGCGTCGTGGATTCACGTTGCTCGAGCTTCTGGTGGTGATCGCGATGCTCACCCTGTTGGTCGGTTTCCTGTTGCCATCACTGCAGCGCGGACGAGAGCAAGCGCGCGAGGTACAATGCAAGAGCCGCCTGCGCGGGCTTTACCAGGCACAGTTGATCTACCTGCACGACTATGGCCAGTTTTCCCCACTGAACAAAGAGGCGCTGGACAGGGAAAAGGATGAGGGGGCCTGGCAGTACAACTACCTGATTCGTGATGGGGCTTGCACCGACCCCGACGAGTGTGATGAGTTCGACTACAACTTCGGCCCCTTGGTGCAAGACGGCATGATCGAGGAAATGACTCTGCTCTTCTGCCCGGTCCAAGAGGATCCTTTCCATTCGCTGGCCACGGCCAAGAACCACTGGCCTCCAATCTTCGCGCAGGACACGCGCGCCGGATACGGTCGGCGTTATCATCTCAGCGGGAAGAGGCTGTCTCACTTTCGTAATACCATTGCCATCATGACGGACCTGATTCACCTACCGGAGATGGTGCTGAGCGCCCACAAAACGGGAGTCAATGCCGTCTACACCGACGGCCACGTGCGGTGGGTGTTGGATCCCGGCATTCTTACCGATAATGAGTTCGTAAAACCTTTTGATTCGATGGACAACGGGATTATGGAAGATATCTGGGACGTGTTGGACGAAGCGAAATGATAAACGCATCGCTCGCAAACATCCTAAATGACCGCAAGGCTGTTCGACGATTGGGCATCGGCGCGTTGTTGGTTATTGCGTTGGTCGTGCTTTTCTTTTCGATGTTCGGGGACGAGGAGCAGGAGCGCGCGGCGAGACGAACCCCGTTCGTCGAAGTCAAACGCATCCTCAGCGGCCACACCGTCAAGCTTGAATCGGACCAGCGGCTTACTTACGCGGGCATCCGAACACCGCACCAGGGCGAGCCCCTGTTTGAAGAGGCGCGCCGGCGGAATGCCGATCTGGTCGAGGGGAAGGAAGTGCGTCTTCGGTTTGATGAGAGCGATCGCGACGGCAAGAATCGAATACAGGCTTACGTCTATACGGATGCAGGGTTTGTGAATGAAGCGCTGGTTCGTGAAGGACTGGCCTATGTGCGCTTGACGCCCGAGACGAGGCGGTTCGCCGACCTGCTACTAGCCTAGAGTTTTGCACTTTATGCGGCGGCCTCGAAGGCCTGGAATAGGGACAACAGCTTTTTTGCAGAGGGCGGTTTGTGACCGGGGTATCGAGAAATACTTTCCTTCAGACTCGCCTTTTTC
>JADFMZ010000307.1 GCA_022563615.1 Planctomycetota bacterium | reverse complement strand
ATCGTGTCGCCCGTTTGCACGACGCCCGATTCCACATCGCCGCGCTTGACACCCCGAATCTGCATTCGGCCGTTTCCTCGACCGGTCAACCAGAAGTACCCGTCCGCCAACCGAAAAGCGGGATGTCGATTCGACGCCGCCGGTTTAAGTCCGCCCGGTGGCTGGGAATCGACGGCCGGGTCCGTGACCTTTTCAAACCGGCCGATCCGGACTTTCATTTCCACGCTTGGATCGGTGAGCAGCTTGACCCGGGCGGTGTGCGTGCCGGCTTGTTCCACCCACCCGATCAGCGTTTCTCCCAGCAGGATCGCCAGACCGCTGCGGACGCCGTCGTCGGTGCCGCGATCCACCGTAAAATGGCAGGAAGTGACCGCCGCGCCGCGTCGCACGCCCTGGAGAGTTCCCGCGTTGATTAAGCTCGACGACCGCCAGGGCAATAGATCGCCGGTCACTACGCCGGCTGGGATCAATTGCCCGCTGGCGCCAAGACGCGCGCCGTCGACGTCCCAGAGACGAGTGGCTGTTAATATGCCGACCTCGCGCTCGAGCTCCGCGACACGAATAGTGAGGGCGGCCACTTGATGCGCCAGCGCCGCCTTCTCCAAGTCCATCGAGGAAGTGGAGCCCTGATTCGATTCGTCCGCGCCGTTGCGTGAATCGACTTGCGTCCCGCTATTTATCACGGCGGACGCGGCGTGTTGAAAGGGAACCAAGACCTGGACGAGGCTGATGAGCCCGCCGGTCCAATCCGCCGGCAGCAAGAGCGCGCCCACAGATACCATCAGTAGTCCCGCCAGCCAAGCCTTCTTTTTCGGCGTACGCGCCATGCGGAGCTACAAGGAGAGATTGATCGGTCGCCGGCGCCCATCACTCACAGGGACGGCGGAACCGGAAATCAGAGAAACCATGATTGAACCAACCCGAGTGGAGCAAGGCCCATCGGATGTCGTTTGTCGGAGTTGGGAGTCGGTCCCTCAGTTCAATAATCGTCCACGTCGGATTCGAGCGTTTCTTTCCAGGCTGACAGGTTGTCAAGGTAGACGCTTGTGCCTCGGGCGACGCAACTCAGGGGATCATCCACAAGAGTGACTTCAAGCCCGGTCGCCTCGGCCAGCTTGCGATCCATTCCACGAAGCAGGGCCCCACCGCCCGCCAGGTAAATCCCGTTTTCGACCAGATCAGCGGCCAGTTCCGGCTCGGCGCATTCGAGTGTTCGCAGGACGCAGTCGGTAATCTGGATGACCGTTTCAGTCAGCGCCTCGCGAACCTCCTGGCTGGTGATCTGACACTTGCGGGGTAGGCCGGTGATCATGTCACGACCGCGCACCTCTTTGACCATCTCCTCGTCCAGCTCGGCGATCGAGCCGATGTCGATCTTGACCGTCTCGGCGGTTTGGAGCCCGATCATCAGGTCGTACTTGCGACGAATGTAAGCGATGATGGCCTGGTCCATCTCGTCGCCGGCCACCCGAATACTCTGCACGACGGCGACGTCAGCCAGGGTCATAATGGCGACTTCCGTCGTGCCTCCGCCCACGTCCACGATCATCGACGCCGTCGCCTCTCCGATGGGCAGTCCCGCGCCGATTCCCGCCGCCATCGGCTCCTCAACCAGATAGACGCGGCGAGCGCCGGCGCGCTCCGCCGAGTTGTAGACCGCGCGCTTTTCCACGGCGGTAATGCCGGAGGGAACCGCGATGACGACGCGCGGCTTGACCCATCGGTTTCGTCCGTGGACTTTGCGGATGAAGTAGCCGAGCATCGCTTCGGTGATGTCGAAGTCGGCGATCACGCCGTCTTTGAGGGGTCGAATGGCGCTGATGGAGCCGGGGGTGCGGCCAAGCATTTCCTTGGCGACCTGCCCCACGGCGTTGCCGTTGCGAAGGACTTGGTTGGTGCCTTTGCGGACCGCCACGACGGAGGGCTCGTTGAGAACAACGCCCTCGCCCTTGACGCAGACCAGCGTATTGCAGGTGCCCAGGTCGATGCCCATGTCAACGCTGAACATGCCCAGCAAAGAGTCGAAGATCACGCTCGGTTCCTTTCCGTCCCCTTACATACTCGGTTGGCACAAAAATTGCAACGCCGGCGATCCGTGGTACTAAACGACCTGACTGAGGACGCTAACGCATCGCCAACCCAAACTTCGGGTTTTCATCGGGAGGGCGAGACTCCCGCCGAGCCGCACGTACTTCACTGTTTGGTTCGAGCGGCTAGGCTCCGGTGAAAGGGTTCCACGATCCAAACAAATGGTGGCTTCGCACGGCAAGATAGACCGTGGTGCCGGCCAGCAAAACAGTCGCCAGGATCAGCATTACCGTATAGACGTCGTTGGGCGGGCTTTCGCCCGATTGATCACCCATTTAAGCGTGCTCCGCACATCGCCGGCCGGTGTCCGGACCAACAACCGCCATCTGACCTCGGAAACTGTCCGCCAGCCTCGTCAAGAACCCATCCTCGTACCGCAAATCCATTCGTCCGCGTCCACACGTTTCGACGGCAGTTCCTACGGGGTTCGCAAGGCCGCCTGGCTGATGGCATCGGTTACCTGGTCGCCCTGGAGGGGCTGCACATTCGTCGAGCGCACCAGCTTTCCCGCCGATTGGTTCGGCTCCAACATGCTGACCAGCAGGTCGCCCACATAGTCTCCACCTCGGTGGATCACGAAAACCATGCCTTGGCTCACGCCGTCGGCGCTGCCAACGCTGACGGTGACTAGCTTGCCGTCGACTTCAAGAACATGCCCGCGAATCGCCGCCACCGACGAGGGTGTTAGCGCCGCCACGCCGGAGAGCGCTGCCCCGGAAGGCGATTCCATCGCGGAACCGAGCGCGGGTTGACGCGCGGCGCGCGCCAGCCTCGAATTTTCATCGTTGAGAATGTTGATCTGCTGCTCGTAATGTCGTTTTTCTTCCAGCACGACCGTGATCCGGGCCGTAAGTTCATTCACCCGGTCGTTAAGATCGATGTTGCGCTGCTGGAGATCGACATTCTTTTTCTCCAATCCGTCGCGTTGATTCTGATATTGAGCGCGAGCAGCCTCAGCCGCCTGAAGCTGGGCCATCATCGCCCGGTTCATTGCCTCGGCGCTCGTTTTTCCCGACTCCATGCGAGCCATTTCGGCGCGTCGCTGAGCCACGTCGTTCTGAACGCTTTGAAGATCCGTTTCCAGCCGACCGGTCCGCGCAAGATGTGCGTTGACCTCGTCGCGGGCGGCGGCTAGCTCAGCCGCGCTGGATGCGATCAGATTCCGCAGGTTCGTATCCGCCACCAGGGCGTGCTCTTCATATTTCTGCGCCGTGTCCTTCCAGTTGGTCGTCTGAGCAACCATGGAGACGGTCATCACCGTAAAGGCGATGCTGAAGAAAACCAGAAGGACAGCGAACACTTTGGTCAGGGTACTCAACGAAGCCTCCTTGTAGTCGACGGCCCAGGCCGTCATACGGTCGGAAGGTCAGACCCGCCGGGCGGAACAACCGGAACAATCCACAACCTATATCGCAAGACGAGAATCTTATCAAGCCCCGCCCCGGCTGGCTGACAGCTATCGAGGAGACTCAGAATCCCCCCTCTCGGAGCCTCGCAGGAAGGCGGGTTCTGGACCATGACCGTATTCCTTTGGCGCTTTAACCCTTAGTGGCGCCGGTTTCATTCGAAGGAACACGCGGGTGGCAATCCCGTACCACGCTTTTCGAGGCAGGCACTTCGGACGAGGCGGAATCCATCGGGTCCAGGCAGCAGGCAACGTCCTACGACCGGGGCCCTACTCAGGTTATTCCTCTCCACCTCCACCTCCACCAGGGCACACGTTGCTGATACACGATCACCCGACTTGATTGGAACAATTGAGCTGGACGATCTCGACCGACCCCAGGTTGTCCCCGCAAATGCAGATGTCCAGGTCAGCGCCGGTCGCATGGCAGCCGACGACCTTGATCACCCCACCGAAGTCTTTCATGATGCGAATGGACCCGTTAAACTCGACATCCGCGGGCTGGACGTCCGGACCGACGTGGATCGTCCCACTGGTCTTGAAAAATGGTCCCAGCGTGTCGTTCACCGTGACGATGCCGTTGAGCCCCAACCCCCCGGGCAGAGAGATCAAGGAACCTGAAGCGGTCCGTTTTCCAATCAGGATATTCCCGTCGCAGAGGCCGTTGACGGTGATTTCCCCGGTTGCGCCCAGGTTGCCGTCCACAGTGATGCTACCATCGAGGAGCAGATCGTCGCCCACTTCAATACTCCCACCCATTTGCCCGGTCAGGATATTCCCGTCGCAGAACCCGCCGACCGTGATTTCCCCGGTTGCCCCCACGTTGCCGTCCACAGCGATGCGACCAGCGGAGAGCAGATCGCCGGCCACTGCAGTTTTTCCATCCATTTGCCCGGTAATGTGGAAGTCGCCGGCCATGCGTTGGAACGCCCCAACCAGTTTGATAATCCCCCCATTGTCTACG
>JADFMZ010000306.1 GCA_022563615.1 Planctomycetota bacterium | reverse complement strand
CAACCGAAGCGGGAACCGGCCGTCCCACGAAGGCGCGACTCGGCGATTCAACAGCGCGGTCGATCTTTGCCTTGGCGCGGGATTCAAGGGCGTGCTTCTTCGCGGCGATACGGACTTTACGCAAGCCCAAGCCCTCGATGACTGGCACGGGCGGGGCGTGCAATTCATCTTCGGCATCGATGCCATGCCGAATCTCCTCGAGATCGCCGAAAGTCTGGGAAACAAGGCGTTCAAGCCGCTCGAGCGGAAGCCGAAATACACCGTCAAAACCCAACCTCGTAAGCGGCCTCGCAACGTCAAGGAAGCCATCGTCAAGGAGCGTGAGTTTGAGAACATCCGGCTTCAATCGGAAGATGTGGCCGAGTTCGATTATGCGCCGGGGCCTTGCCGTCGAAGCTATCGCATTGTGGTGGTTCGCAAGAACCTCACGGTCGAGCGCGGCGAGTTGGCGTTGTTCGACGACGTGCGTTACTTCTTCTATATCACCAACATTCGCAGCAAGACACCGGCAAGCATTGTGAAGTGGGCCAACGGCCGCTGCAATCAGGAAAAACTGATCGGCCAGCTCAAGGGCGGCGTTGGGGCGCTCGACATGCCGGTGGACAACCTGGTGAGCAACTGGGCCTACATGGTGATGGCCTCGCTGGCGTGGACGCTGAAAAGCTGGTTCGCGCTCTGGTTGCCGGAGTGCGGACGGTGGCGGAAGAAGTACAAGTCGGAGAAGGAAAAGGTGCTGCGCATGGAATTTCAGACGTTTCGCGACGCGTTTATGAACATCCCGACCCAGGTGATTCGGACGGGGCGGCGTCTGGTGTATCGCGTGCTGGCTTGGAATCCATGGTTGGACGTGTTCTTACGCGGCGTCCAGGCCATAGGCCGGCAAGTGAATCGTCCGCTGCGGTGTTGAGTTTGCTTCATGAAGCCGGGGTATGGAAGTCCCGGTCCGCGTAGGCCCCCAACAAGTACGAGATTTAAGCATGACAAAAGAACAACCGAGTGCCCCGCAACCGTCACTCCCGGCGGGCGGGATAGCCCGCGCCATCAGCCGCCGGACCGCGCCGTCACGAAAATGCCCATCGTTGTACGCTTGTTTTGGGGCTAGCAATAAGACCAAGGGGCAAATTGACCCAACGATCATTATGAAGCATTGGAGCCATCCTGGGGCATTCGAATTATTGTGTTCTTGCATGGCATTAGCCCGCCTTTCCGACCAATGCGTTGGCTACCTCTGAGGCAGTTGCCAGCGATTTTTCCGCTAACCCGATCTTGCTTTCAAGTTCACTGGAAATCGCAGCGATAAGATCAGGCAGCTTTTCAAGCGTTTCAATCTTGTCGTCGCGTGTGCAATCGGACCAAGGTTTTTCGATCGAGGCATCAGGTTCGTCTTCGCAAACCCAAACAACAGCAATGCGGTAGCGTTGACCAATACGGCAGTATGCTAGATACCGAGTTGTGAGGGGTCCATCGTCGCACACCTGGTGTTTTGAAACCGCAACGTATGTCGCAACGCCCAAACTGCACTCTTTGTTCAGGAAGTCTTCAACTTGCCTGATCGTTATGGCGGCTTCGTCGGTGAGCTTATTCAGGCGTGCGGATGCAGTTCGTAGCGTAGCGATGGAACAGGGCATCTTTTTAGACATTCGGTTCTACCTTTCTGACCATTTAGGTCAAAGTTTGTTGAGCGTCGTCGATTGTCGCCCTACTAGGACGATTCCCGACGATTCTCGCGGTTCTATTTCACCGCTCTATTCAAAAGAATAGTCGAGAAGTCGTCCGGTGTCAAACTTCCCCCGCCGCACGGTTTTCGCCCCGTTCTGATTGACCAGTTTGTCGGTGGGTATCCAGCGTCTTTTCAGACGTGGGTCGCCGATTCGACTTGTCCAAAGGAAGAATGTGGCGATTCCACGATTCAATCGAGCAATCTTGTCAATCCGGTCTTACATCATCGCCACGGGATCGACGTCCAGCATGACGGAATCGACCTTCGCGCGTAGGGCGTTTTTTTGGTTCAGGCAATCGGTCAGCTTGTGCATGTCGCCGGCCGTTCGCGTGCGCAATAGAAGCTCGTAGCGGTATCGACTTCGCAGCCGCGCCAAGGCACACGGATTCGGCCCCAGGACATCCGAGGATTCCAACCCAAGAGATTCGATAGTCGCCCGGACGGTCTCCGCCAACGTATCCGCCTCTTGCCTGACCGTCGCCTCCCGTGGGTGGGCGAGTACGACGCGGGCCAACCGGCGGAACGGCGGCAGGTTCGCTTTCTGACGAGCGGCCAACTCTTCCACCGCGAAGGCTTCGTAGTCGTGTCGCAGGGCATGGCGGAGCGCGGGCAACTCGGGCATCGACGTCTGGACGACCACCCGCCCGGGTACCTCGGCCCTTCCGGCGCGGCCGGCCACCTGCGTGACCAGTTGGAACAAACGCTCGTGCGCCCGGAAATCGCTGCCCAGCGTCGCCGGGTCGGCGTCGATCACCCCGACCAGCGACACCTGCGGAAAGTCGAGTCCTTTGGCGATCATCTGCGTGCCGACGAGAATGTCGACGCGGCGTGCCTCGAAATCCTCGATAAGCGCCTGATAGTGACGTCGATGCGTCATCGTATCACTGTCCGCGCGAATGACGCGGGCACGCGGAAAGAGCGCCGCGAGTACCTCTTCCACGCGTTGGGTTCCGATGCCCGTGTGGATGAGCTTCTCTCCGCAACCGGCGCTGGGGCAGGATTCAGGGATGGGCGCCTTGGTGTGACAGTAATGGCAGGCCACCTGCCCGGTCACGGTGTGTACGACCAGACCGACATTGCATCGCGGGCAGGAAAGCCGCGTCTTGCACGACGGACAGTAAAGCGCGTGCGCGAAGCCGCGGCGGTTTATCAAGAGAAGCGCCTGCTCGCCCCGCTCGAGTGTTTCGCCCAGGAAGGTTGCCAGCATTCGCGAAAAGACGACCGCACGTTTCTGCTCGGCCCTTTCGTCCTCCATGTCCACCACGTGTACTTTCGGCATGGGCAGCGATTTCACGCGCCGCCGGATGATCACACGGTGGTAATGCGAGCGGTGTTCGCAGTTGTACCAGGTCTCGAGCGAGGGCGTGGCCGATCCCAACACGATGGAAATCTTCCATTGCTGGGCCCGCATGATGGCCACGTCGCGCACGTGGAAGCGCGGGGCCTGGAGGTTCTTGTAGCTGGTCTCCTGCTCTTCGTCGACGCAGATCAGACCGAGTTTTTCGCAAGGGGCGAAAACCGCGCTTCGCGTTCCGATGATGACTCTCTTTTTACCCGAGGCGATTTGACGCCAGAGAATAGACCGTTGCACTTCGGTAAGCCCGCTGTGGTGCACGGCCACATCGTCAAACCGGGCGGCCAGTCGCTTGACGAGCTGTGTCGTGAGCACGATCTCCGGCACCAGCAAAATCACCTGCCGCCCCGTTTCGAGGACGCGGCGCATCGCGCGGACGTAGACCTCGGTTTTCCCCGATCCGCTCACGCCGAACAGCATGGTCACCGAGAACGCCGCTTCATCGATTTTGCCGTTGATGTGATCCAGCGCCCGGCGCTGTTCCTCGGTCAGCTCGAACGTCGGTTCCTCACGCGGTGCGTCAAATGAGACATCCTGTGTCATTTCCTCTTTTTCCGTGACCTGCACCCAGCCGGCCGCGATCACGCCACGTAGCACGGCCATCGACACATCGGCCTGTGCCAGAATCTCGTCAGCCGCAACGGCGTCGCGCGTTTGGGATAGCGCTTCGAGCAGGCTCGTGCGTTTGGCGGAGAGTCTCGCGCCCGCCGCCCGAATCTCTTCGAGGGGTTTGGCGAGTCGCAGATA
Source organism: Planctomycetota bacterium (assembly GCA_022563615.1). GTDB lineage: Bacteria > Planctomycetota > Phycisphaerae > UBA1845 > UBA1845 > JADFMZ01. The sequence goes on along the minus strand of JADFMZ010000306.1, from coordinate 666 downwards.
ACGCACGGTCTTCAGTCCCCGACCGAGGCGGACGGCTTCGGGGGTCATCGACTTGAGCGTTTGACCCAGGGGACAGCCATAGTGCAGCGCCATGCGTCGCCCGAGTTCGATAAGATCCGCCGGAAGGTAGCTTTCCCGGTCCATCAATTCCTCGATGGGCCGCAGCGTGCTGTCCCATTCCTTGTGATCCAGGCTGACCACGAAACCGGCCACCGACCGTCGACGTTTGCCGAGGCAAACCCGCACGCGCTGTCCGGGCGCTAGAGAAGAAGCCATCGTGTCCGGCACGGCGTAGGAATACGTCCGATGGGTGGGAATGCACGGGGCGACCTCGGCCACCATGCCCTTGCGAGGTTCACCCTCTTCCGTCCAAAGAAAGCCGGGTGCGGTCATGGATGGTGTCTTGCCCACGCTGCCTGCTCGTTCCGACCCGATTCCAACGTCGGGCGTACGTTGCATCGCCGGACGGATTGATCCCCTTGGATTCCGTGGCGATCGGACGATTATGCAGGCGATTTCGGGCGCACGCCATCCGGGACCGTCAGCGAGCTCGCTTACCGGTGGATTAGTCAAAGAAGTTGCCGAAGATCCCTGCCGGAACAGCGATAATGTGGAATTCTAGCGAATCAGCGTCAACCCGCCGTGCGAGGGCAGCCCAACCGGCAT
>JADFMZ010000305.1 GCA_022563615.1 Planctomycetota bacterium | reverse complement strand
ACGCCCCACTCCCAGAGGTGGTTGCCAACCCGCAAGGCCACAGCCAAAACGCCTTGGAGCTTATCCCATTAGCCCCTGTGGCACCGGTTTTCAACCGGTGAAACGAACGGGTTGCAAACCCGTGCCACACTTTTTGGGATAGGCTATTAGCCACGATACCTCTTAACCACTACAGCCGAGTTCGTCCCCAACATGCCGAACGAGTTATTCAAAATGAAATCAGCTCGGCCGACTCGCTTGGGTTCATTTATCACCAGGTTTCGCATCGCGCACTGCGGATCCAACTCGGTTACGTTGATCGTCGCGTGAACGAACTCATCTTCAAACGAGCCCAGGTTGCCCGCCAACTCCAAAGCACCGGCCGCGCCCATGGCGTGGCCGATAAAGCTCTTCGTATTGTTCATATGCACGCTCGGGTAGTCTCCGAACACCTGTCGGACCGCCTGACATTCTCTCTCGTCGCCGGTTTGCGTGGCCGTTGCGTGCGTACTGACCACGTCGATCTCGCCGGGATCAAGACCCGCTCGACTCAACGCCAGGCTCATGCACTCCGCCATCCGTTCCGGATCCGGGAGGACGGGGTCAGTCGCATCGGAGTTCATGGCGTAGCCGACCACCTCGCCCAGGATCGGCGCGCCGCGCTTTTTCGCATCGGACAGTCGTTCCAGAACGAACAGACAACCGCCCTCGGCTACGACGATGCCGTTGCGATCCTTGTCAAACGGGCGGCATGCCTTCGTTGGATCTTCGTGCCAGGCCAGCGCGTGCTGGCTGGCAAAACTGGCGAAGATGCCGAACGAGTGAATCGCCTCAGAGACCCCGCCGGCTATCGCCACATCCACCTCGCCCAGGCGAAGCATCTGCACGCCCTGGATGAGGCCGGCGTTGCCTGCCGCACAGGCCGCACCGATCGTATAGTGCGGGCCGCGAAAACCCAGGTTGACCGTCACCTCTCCCGCCGGGTTATTCGCCACCGTTCGCGGGTTGTGGTGGTGCGACCAATATTTAGTGTCATAATCGTATTGGCGGATGGCGTCAATCTCGTTCTCGGTCTCGACCGTTCCATGCTCGGTAATTCCGATGAACGTGCCCACCCGCGACCGGTCCAGTCGGTCGAGGTCCAGCCCCGCCCGACTGACCGCCTCGTTGGCGCAATAGATCGAAATGGACCCCGCCCGCGTGCCGCGCCGTCGATCTTTCCGGCTCTGGTATCGAGTCTCCTCGAATCGGCACACACCGGCCAACACCTTGCCCATGAAGCGGGTTTCGATCACCGTGACGCCGGATACCCCCTGGAGGAGGTTCTTCCGAAACTCCTCCAGCGACGCGCCGTTGGGCGAGGCTAGCCCAACGCCGGTCATGACTATTCGTTCGGATTCCGCCATCAACTCCGCGCCCCGCGCCAAGCTACACCCCTGACCGCACCGGCGCACAGGGATCGGACCTCAAGGGCTGAGAATACTAGCAGATTTCCAGGCGAATGACATGGATCGCCGCCGAGGAGGGTCCACGAGGGTGCATGACAGAATCGGCGGGCAAGCGTTATCCGTCGCATGTCTGAACCGCGGGAGCATGGAACAGCCCCGAAGGGGCGTCTTAAACCAGCCCAGGGCAACGCCCTGGGACTGATTCAGTGCAGGACACTGCGAGCCCTGAAAGGGCGGAATACGCCTATGCCGCCCTTTCAGGGCTTGTGCCTTCGTCTCGCCCACCAAACCCCAGGGCGTTGCCCTGGGCTGTCCTATTGTGCCCTTTCAGGGCAGAGGGAGAACCCGCGTGCGGAAGATGTCGCCCGTCTACGCAACGTCGATCATCCCCGCCCAAAATGTTACGGACCTCGTAACTCTCACCGTAGGCCGTTGGCTTTGAGCGTAGAACATCGTCCGCGTAGGATAACCCATGGACGTATGGACCATGGGCAATCTCATCAACCGATCCGCAAGGGGTACTCCAATGCTTGACAACTTCAAAGGACTGATTGCGAATCAGTTCGAGGCGGCATTGTGCACTCTGAATATCTGCATTGACCGATGTCCCGAAACGGCTTGGGACGCGCCGGTCGGGAACTGGCCGTTTTGTCAGGTGGCGTTTCACGCCCTGTTCTTTACCGATTACTACCTTGGGCTTAACGAGGAATCTTTGCGTGGACAACCGTTTCATCGCGACAACGAGCGGTTCTTCGACGACTATGAGCAGCTCGAAGACCGCAATCCGGTATCGCGCTATGACAAGGCCTCGATCAGGAAGTACATGGAACACTGTCGAAAGAAAGCGTCACAGGCTATCGCAGCGGAGACGGCGGATTCGCTGAGCGCCAAGGCGGGATTCGACGGGCGGGAGTTTTCTCGAGCCGAATTGCACGTCTACAACATCCGACACATCCAGCACCATGCCGCGCAAATGAGCTTGCGGTTGAGAGTCGACGCCCAGCAGGAGATCCCCTGGATCGGATCCGGCTGGCGCGACGCGTAAGCATTACCATTCCACATGCGAATTCCGACCCGCGTATGGGTTGCGTTGCTTTGCTCTATGCAAGTTGTCCGGATCAGGTCTTTTGATGCCTGGCGGCGGCGCGTTGGCGCAGCTCGGCGTCGATGAACATCTGGATGTCGCCGTCGAGGACCGCCTGCGTGTTGTGGGTGGTTACGCCGGTGCGGGTGTCCTTGACTCGCTGCTCTGGGTATAGGAAGTAGCTGCGGATGGCGTTTCCCCAACCAATCTGGCCCTTCTCGCCGTAGATTTTGGCAAGCGCGCTGTCGCGCTTGGCCTGCTCCATTTGATACAGCCTTGCGGAAAGCATTTTGCGGGCGGTGGCCCGGTTCTTGTGCTGCGAGCGCTCGTTTTGGCATTGCGCGACCAGGCCGGTGTCCAGGTGTGTGAGTCGAACGGCGGAAGAGGTCTTGTTGACATGCTGGCCACCACTGCCGCTGGCGCGATAGGTATCCTCGCGAATGTCTTTGTCCCAGTCGATCTCGATGGTGATGTCGTCCACCTCTGGATGGACGTCCACGGAGGCGAAGCTCGTCTCGCGTTTACTCTGAGCGCTGAAGGGTGAGATGCGCACGAGTCGGTGCACGCCGGTTTCGCAGGAAAGATAGCCGTAGGCATAGGGCCCCTTGACCAGCAGGCTGCACGACTGGATGCCGGCGTTCTCGCCGTAGCGCATCGAAAGCTCCTCGGGCACGAAATCGCATTGCTCGAAGTATCGCAGGTAGAGGCGCAGGAGCATCTCCGCCCAGTCGCAGGCGTCATCCCCACCGGTGCCCGCCTGGATGTTGAAATAGCAGTTGCGAGGATCGTTTGGCTCGGACAAGAGTGTCAGCAGCTCGATCCGATCGACCTCGGTGGAGAGCCGGTCGAGGCCGGCCTCCAGCTCGACCCGAACGTCGGCGTCGTCAGCCTCGCCCAGCAACTCGATCATCGCGCGGAACTCCTCCGTGTGGTCCAGCGCATTGCAGATCGGATCCACAATGGCCTTGAGCGCCTTAAGGCGCTGCACCGTACTCTTGGCGGATTCCTGGTTTTCCCAGAAATTCGGGGCGGCCATCTCCCGGTCGATGACCGTCAAGGCCTCTTGCTTGGTCGGCAGGTCAAAGAGAGTCCCGGATGGCGATAATCCGAGCGGAAAGATCGGTCAGCATACCGGCTGGGTTTTCGTAGGACATGTCGTGTGATCCAATCGCGTTGAAAGAAGATAAATCTGCGGAACCGGGAATCGGATTCCTCTATTCACATTCCGTCCCCCCTTACGTCCCGCTGCGCGGACCCTCAGGGGGCTTTGTCGATCCTGGCCGGCCACGGGTTGACCGGCGCCTCTCGCTCCATGATAACATCGGAGGGCGGAAGCGATACCATCGCTTTGTTCGGCCCGATGTTTCGACAACACGACACCGACAATCACCGGCAATAGGGAGCCCATGGCGGGTCACGAACTCTACGAATCGCCTCTGGTCACGCGATACGCCTCGCGGCGGATCTGCGAGCTGTTCGGCGCCCGCCGTCGGATTCTGACCTGGCGTCGCCTGTGGCTGGCATTGGCCCAGGCGCAGCGGCGCGCGGGCTTGAAGATCTCGGCCCGCCAGATCGCCGAACTGAAACGAACCCTGGAGAAGATTGATTTCGCCGCCGCCGCCCGGCACGAGAAGCGCCTGCGCCACGACGTGATGGCCCACGTGCACACTTGGGGAGAGATCGCCCCCAGCGCCCGAGGTATTTTGCACCTTGGCGCCACCAGCGCTTACGTTGTCGACAACGCCGACCTGATTATTATGCGCGACGCCCTGGGCATCATCGCCGAGTGGCTGGCCGTCGTCATTGACGCCCTGGGAACCTTCGCTCTAAAGCATCGCAATCTCCCGACGCTCGGGTTGACCCACTTGCAACCGGCACAGGTTACTACTGTCGGCAAGCGGGCCGCCCTCTGGTGTTACGATTTCGTTCACGACCTTCAGGAGGTTGAGCACGAACTCAGTTCGCTCAAGTTTCGCGGGCTCAAAGGCG
>JADFMZ010000026.1 GCA_022563615.1 Planctomycetota bacterium | reverse complement strand
AAGAGCGCGACAGTCAAAGCGCTGATCGGCGTGGACAAGCTCGAGGCGGCGGCCAAGGATCTGGAGGGCGAGGTTTCGGAAACGACCAAGAAGGTCCAAGCGGTCGAGAATGAGATCCGGGCGGTCAACCGGAGCATCACCGAACTCAATATTGATCGCGCGCGGCTCGGTCGGCTCGAATCCGAACGGGAAACGAAGGATCAAACCGCTTCAGAGGCTTGCGCCAAGAGTAAGGAGTTGACCCGCCACGCTGCGACGATCGATCAGGCGGCCGCCACCTTAACCAAGTCCGCCGCCCTCTTCGGAAAACAAACGACCGAAACCAACTACACGCAGTGGCGAGATTCCCTTGGCCAGGTTACCCGAGGGCTGTCGGCTGCGAATCGAGCGGCGACCTCATCCGGTCTGGAGGTTCACAACCCGGCGCAGGCCCAAATCCTCGACGCACTGAAGAACATTGGTTCCGGGCTTTCCGAGTACGACAAAGTGCGCGACCTTGTGAAACTCTACGGGCAGCGAATACTCTCTTTGTTGGAGGATGGGCTGCCGCTGCACAGTCGGGATGTCGAACCCCCCGAGTTGGGAGAGGGCGGCGACCTGTGTTTCGCACATAGAAAGGCGGGCGTCCAGGCCCGGATCGACCCGTTGCCCAGGCACCGGAAGATCGTGCTGGTCGGTGGTGTCTGCGCTTTGGAGGCCGCGATGCTTACCGGGGCAGCATGGGCAGCGCCTCAATCGTTCTTGGGACAGTGGTTGCACGGACTGGTCGGTCAGGGCGCCTCGGGACGAAGTGTTCTGTTGCTGCTTGCGACCATCGCTGCGGCCGCCGCTACGGTGACGCTGGCCGTTCTTTATGCACGGGTCGTTCGTCATGTGAAACAACACCTTGGCGAGCTCGAGAAAATCGATCGGGAAGCTGAGCTGGCGCGGGTCGAGTTGGAAATGATCGAGGCCGCCGCCGATGCCCCGTTGCCTTCGGCGCTGGAAGGGCTGCGTTGCGTCCGCAATGATCTGCTGCGGCGTTCCGTAGCGGCCTTTTTCGACGGCGATGGGGCCGTGCTCGTTCGCCCCGATGCTTTGGCTGGAACGCTGGAGCGGATTCGTGAGGGGGCGGCTGCGGCGGCGCGGGCAATGCAGGAAGCGCGAACTCGATACCTCGACCGCGTGGAACAATTCAATAAGCAGGCCACGGACGCCCGGAACGAGGTCGCACGGCTCGATCAGGGAATCGTCGAAGAACGGAATCGTTGGAAACGGCTCGAAACTCTGGAGCGAAAGGTGGCTTCGCTGGCCTCCAAAGGCAACGAGCTTCGCCACGAGATTGTCATCCGTACCGTGGCGGGAGAGTTGATCGAGGGCGCCTGTCGCCAGATCTACAAGCGTTTTCTCCCGGAGTTACGCGCGTTTGTCAGTCGCATCTTGCCGAGGCTTACCGAGGATCGATACGAACAGCTTGAGATTGATGACGACCTCCGTGTTCGGGTATTTTGCAAGGAAAAGAACGACTTCGTCGGCCTCACGGAGATTTCCAACGGCACACATCGCCAGCTCATGCTCTGTGTGCGGTTGGCCCTCTCGCAAGCTTTGATTGCTTCCTGCGGCAAGACGGCTCAGTTCATCTTCTTTGACGAACCCTTTGCCTTTTTTGACGAACAGCGGATGGCCAAGGCGATCGACGTGCTGAGAAAGATCAGCCCGGAAATCACCCAGGTCTTTCTGGCCGCCCAGCGCTTTGATGACCCGGACGCCTTCGACATCCACCTCAATTGCACCGTGGACACCGATACCATAGAGGCATGCGCCAAACCCCGACGTAGAATGCGTGTAGCCGGATAAACCCGTGCCGCTCGGCGATTCCATGGCCAGCGACGGCTCAGATAGTCGCGTGACTTATGGAACGCCGTACTGCAATCATGGGTTTGGAAGCCGGTACCGTCGACGTAGTCCGCAGCTAATCCGGCGCTATTTGCTCTGGGCCCAGTTTACGCCCCAGGCTACGTCCACCACGATGGGAACGTCCAGATCGATTGGGGTCTCCATCTTGCTGCGGATCAGGTCGGCGGCGGGCTCCACGTCACGACGCGGCAACTCGAACACCAACTCATCATGGACCTGGATGAGCATTTTTGCCGAGAGGCGCCCGGAGCGTTGTTCTCGATGGAGGTCGATCATGGCCCGCTTGATTAGGTCGGCGGCGGAGCCTTGGACCACGGTGTTGACAGCCAGCCGCTCGCCGAGCGAGACCTCGGCGCGGTTGCGCGATTGGAGCTCGGGGATCGGCCTGCGCCGACCGAGAATCGTCTCGGCATAACCGCGCTCGCGGGCATCGGAAACGCATTGGTCGATGAACTGACGGATACGGGGGTACCGCTTGAAGTATCGATCGATGAAGGTGCGGGCGTCGCCGACCGCGATACCCAGCGTGCGCGCCAACCCAAAGGCCGATTGGCCATAGATGATGCCGAAGTTCACCGCCTTGGCGGCGCTGCGCTGGGCCGGCGTAACCTCCTCCAACGACACATGGTTCACCTCGGCGGCGACCGACCGATGAATATCCTGTCCGCTTTGAAAGGCCTCGAGCAACCCTTCGTCCTGGCAGAAGTGGGCCAGCAGTCGAAGCTCGATCTGCGAATAGTCGGCCGTCATGAGGACGCTGTCGGCGTCGCCGGCGATGATGGCTTCTCGAATCCGCCGGCCGATCGGCCTGCGGATCGGGATGTTTTGTAGGTTGGGGTCGCTGGAGGAGAGCCGGCCCGTAACGGCCCCCGTTTGATTGAACGTGGCGTGAACCCGACCGGTGCGTGGGTTGACCATTTTCGGGAGCGTGTCCGCGTAGGTACTCTTGAGCTTGGCCAGCTCGCGGTATTCAAGCACGAATTTCGGCAACGGGTTGTCCTGCTGCGTGACCAGCGTCTGCAAAGTGGCTGCGTCGGTGCTGCGGCCGGTCTTGGTTTTCCGTACCGGTTTGAAGCCTAGCTCATCAAACAAAACGGCGGCCAACTGTTGGGTCGAGTCGATGTTGAAGGGTCGGCCGGCGACTTCGTAAACTTCGCCGGTAAGCTCCTCCAGTCGTTCCGTCATCTCAGCGCTGAGTCGGGCGAGCAGATCCACGTCGAGCGAAATGCCCTGGTGTTCCATCTCAGTCAACACCTCCACGAGCGGCATCTCGGTCTTGCGAAATAGAGAATCGAGGTGGCTTCCCTGGATTCGCGGGGCCAGGTATTCGTAGAGCCGCCAGGTGAAATCGGCGTCTTCAGCGGCGTATTCGCATACCCGACTCGTATCCAGTTGATCCATGGTGATCTGATCTCGGCCGCGACCGATCAAGTCCGTGATCGGAATCATCTCGTGGTTCAGCAGCGTTTTCGCAAGCGCGTCAAGCGAATGGCGGCGGCGAAGTGGATCGAGCAGGGAGTCGGCAATCATGGTGTCGAAATAGATTCCCTCCACAACCATCCCCAGTTGACGTAGCACCAGCAGGTCGTACTTGAGGTTGTGTCCGATCTTTTTGATCGAAGGGTTGGCCATAAGCGGCTGAAGTTTTTCGACGACCAAGCCCTTGGGAAGCACCTCCCCCACGGCGGCGCGGACTGGAAGGTAATAGGCTTCGCCCGATTTCCAGGCGAACGAAAGACCGACCAGATCGGCGCGAACGGGATTCAGCGCGGTCGTTTCGGTATCGAAGGCAAACGCGGGCTGGGTGGAGAGATCGCGGACCAGGGCATCGAGCTTGGAGGGCGTATCGACGAGGTGATATCGTCCTGGCTCGGAGCGAACCGCCGGCGGGGCGGGCGCGTCCGACGCGCCGGGCGCGATGGCTTCGACCAGTCGTTCAAAGGTTTCGGTTACCGTGGTGAAGCCGAGTTCATCGAAGATCGGCCGCACAGCGGAAACCTTAAGCCGATCCAACCGACAGGCTTCGAGATCAAACTCCATCGGCACGTCCCGGCGCAGAGTTACCAGTTGCCTGGTGATCGGCAATTGAGCGGCATAGGCCTTGACGCGCTGGGACATCTTGGGCGTCAACTGTTCCGCATGTTCCACCACCGCCTCGGCTGATCCATACTGCTGAAGCAACTTGATGGCCGTTTTGACTCCCACGCCGGGCACGCCGGGGATGTTGTCGGTCGAGTCGCCGACGAGCGTTTGCACCTCGACGGCCTGTTGCGGCGTGTAACCTTTAAGCTCCAAAAGCTTGGCGGGATCGATGGCCATCTGCTTGGTCGGATCGAACAGGCGAACCCGATCGGACAGGAGCTGTTCGAGATCCTTGTCGCGGCTGACCAGATAGACCTCGATGTCGTCGTTGCGCAGACGATGGGCGACGGTGGCCATCACGTCGTCCGCTTCGAAGCCGGGAACCCGCAAAATCGGAATCTCGAGCGCCTCCATAATGGATACGATGCGGTTGATCTGGAGGTGAAGCCCTTCCGGCGCCGGGTCGCGGTTGGCCTTGTAGTTGGCGTCGATGTGGCGCCGAAACACTGTCTCGTCTGAGACATCCAGAGTGACCGCGAAGTAGTCGGGCTTACGATCTCGAATCAGGCTCGCCAGCATCATGCAAAAGACGTGGGTTGCCCCGGTCGGCTCGCCCGTGGGACTGGTCAGCCGCTCCGGCGCGCTGAAGTACGCCCGGTACATCTGATAGTGGCCGTCAATGAGGTAAAGAGTTTTGGCCATGGACTGAAGCTATCAGAGCCTACTCTAATAACCGCCTGAGCCGCGGGCTAGAGCAAGCTCTCTTTTTCTGTAGAGGTCCAACGACAGTTTCTTCCGGGAGATTTCCCTGGAATGGCGATACACAAACAATGACAATGCTGTATTGCCCGCGCGACGCCTCGCACGCACGTTGCTGGGATAGACTCTCTAGTGCTTTGTCACAGCTAAACCTTCGGGGTCGGTCTACGCCGTGTCGTGCCCCTACACTGCTCAAGAGCAGTGGCACACCCCAAAACTCAGGTGTGACGCTGCACTAGGGCGTTTCCGGAGGAGCTTGCTGGCCATATCCGACCACGAGCACCAGGGCGTCATCATCGGGTTGAGTTCCACCCAGGTGTGCATTCCAGACTCGCGTGATTGCGCTTAAGACCGCAGTGGATGATTCAAAGGCGTCTCGATCCAGCAAAGCCTCGTGGACTCGCTGCTCACCCAGAGCCTCACCGCCGGTGTTGGTCGCCTCCAGCAGTCCCGAGGTGCAGCAAATCAAACGGAAATCCTGCGGCAGATCGATTCGCGTCGGCTCGTACACGAAGTCGCTATCCACTCCCAACACGAGTGCCGACTGCTCCAGCGTGATCAGTCGGCCTGGAGCCACCATCAGCAAAGGCGGCGCACCGCCGGCGTTTAGATAGGTCAACTTTCCTGATGCCATATCCAGGCCGACGTACAGGAAAGGCAGCACCTGCCGCGCGCTTGATCCGGCTACGATCTGGTTCACGACTTGAAACAGGTTGGCGGGATCCATCAGCACATCCTCGGAAACCGTCACCGCCGTTCGGACGGCTGCCTGGATGGAACTGGCCTGGGCGATACCGGTGATGCCGTGACCGCCGCCGTCCACCACGGTGACACAGCAACGTTGCTCATCCAGATGAACCACCTCGGCAAAGTCCCCGCAACGCGCCCGCCCGGGAAATCGCTTCATGGCCACATTGAAAGTGTCACTAGATGTCACTTCCTGGGTCAACGCGGATTGGACTCTTCGGATGGTGGTCATCCAGGCCAGTCCCTCGCGAGGGGCCAGGCGCATCAGCTTCCGCACGGACTCGTCGAGCAGGGCGCCGAGCAGGGCACCGGCGGCGGCGGCATATTGCAGGGCTGTGCTGGTAAACGGTTTTTTTCCCGCCGGGCGATCAAGGTACAAAATCCCGATCACGTCGCCGCGACAGGTCAGCGGCGCGACGACGGCTGTGGCGGCGTACCCCAGCTTGTAGTTCAATTGCGTCGCCGTTTGTGGATAGCGACCGGCCACCTTTTGCAGTTGCGCTGCCAGGGCGAACGACTGGCTGACCGGCGTACGCGACCCGCCTGAAAGCTGCGCCAGGGCCCGCTGCGCAATCGGGCGGAAGTCTGTCTTTTTCTCGCCCCGAAGCGCGATGAAACCCCGGTCCGCCTGGAGATCGAGAATCAGCTTGCCCAGCGCGGCCCCGGCAATATCCTCCGCTCGCGCCGTCAGGGGGGGGTCGCCGCTCAACAGTGCGAGCTGTTCCAGTTGCAGGACGGTCAACGACAAGGGCGCTTTGATCTTGATCCACTCGCATCGGGGTGGTTCCGTCTTGTCCGGTGTGAGGAAGTCCATGCCCGCGCCGCCGGGTACGACCGAATCATCCACAAACTCCACGACACGATCGCCGACGCGAAGAACGTCGCCGCCGGTCACCATCGTCTCGGTGATCACCTCGCCGTTGACATATGTGCGATTGCGGCTGCCCAGATCATGGATCCGGAAGCGCCCATCTTTTTCAAGGTCAATACGAACATGCTCGCGCGAAATCATGTCGGAGTCGAACGTGAGATGACACGATTCAGCACGGCCGATCAGGAAATGTTCCGCGTCCAGCTTCCGGGTCTGCAATTGACCGGCGTCGTCGAGATAACGGAGCAGAGCCATGGTCACGCACTATAACGCGGCTGGGCGGTCTGACCAGCCACGAGTGGGAGCACCCACAGGCCCGACCGTCCTCATCGTTCAGCCATGTCGCTACGGATCGCGATCGAAAGCCGAGCCACGGTCAGGCGCTGAAAGTCCCAATCCTGATAGGCGGTTTCCAGCATCGTGTGGACACTAGGGCGAATGATGCGGTTGTAACGCTGACTTCCATTACACCGGACGATGACGGGCCGGTCCCAGTCCAAGAGGCCATCCGGCAGCAACAATTCGATTTTTGCGCAATGCCGCGTTTCGATGGTAATCTGTTGATCCTCGATCCGCCCGCCCAGATAGGCCAGTTTGTCCTTGATGACTTCAGTGATATAGGCGTTGCGATCATCGGAAGAGGGCGGCAGGATGGCCATCTGCTGGGCCTCCCAAACGGAGCCCTTGAACCGGGTTTGTGTCAGCCATCCAGCCCGGCCATGCCGCCCATAGCGAAACCAGTGGGACACCTGACCGCCCACAGGACGACGTCGCTTCTTCAGGATCTTGGCGATCTCATCCTCTAGCGTTTCGGGAATGCCGTCCGGAGAATCCAGCGCGTGATCGGCATCCAGCTCTATGCCGTGGATCGGCACAGACAGTTTCTTTGCCCAGGCCGCGATGGCGCGGTTGTGCGCGGAGACCAGAACTTCGCGTTGACCCTGTGCGGCCACAGACGGTGCGTCCCAGGCCGTCAAGACTGCAAGTCCCCTAAGGTTCTCCAGCAGGAGCGGAACCGTCGATTCAGGATATGGAAGCTGAGGGAAGCCGGACAGAATGATAGCTCCGGCCAGCCAATCCGAGTGCGTAAGTGCCACAAGCCACGCGGCGTCGCCGCCTTTGCCGACACCGAAGACGTATACGCGATCGGTATCCGTGTGGATATATTTGCGAGTGTGCCGGAGCAGCCGATTTATGTATCCCGACACGAGCCCGGGCTGGTGCATCGACGCGGCATCGGGCCACTGAGGACAAAGCAAGACGGACTCCAGCACCGTCTGACCGAGCATTTCCATGGCTTGATCGAGTATTAGTGTGCAGGAATACTGATCCTGAGGCATGCAGAGGATGACGGGATAGCGTCTTCTCGAATCGTACCCGGGCGGAAGCTGATACGAGCCGATCACCATCGGCTCCGTGTCCGAAGGCGTCATGAAGTGCCCGCTTGCGCCAAGTGAAGATTCCCAAAGCTGTACCCTTTGCAGCGCATCGGCCACCAGGGCTCGGTCGCCGTCCGTCAACTCCTCGATCGAATCCGCCAACTCAGTGCGCTGATCGGGGTTGCGAGTTCGGAAATAGTCTAGGACGAGTTCGTCCAGCTCGGGCGAAACTCCGTAGCAAAACGGCGCCAGCGACAATCCCAAGATCAAAGGAAGCAATGAACTCACGGCACATCCAGCAAAAGAGGACCGATGAACATTCGCGTCCTGAACCCATCTTCCTGGTCGTCATTCCTTGAGTACACGAAGGTCACAGACCCGCCACACAAACCTAGGGGTTGTTCCTGAGCCCATCGCGCCGTTCCCATTCCGCGCGGCTCGCCGGTTTCATTATCGACGAAGCTGCCGCCCATGGTTCCGAGCGTCAATGTCGGCGTGCAGGGAAAATCAATTGTGTCCTGACTTGCGGGTTGGATAATGCCGGTGCCCGCAACCCCGATGCTGGCTGTAATCCGGTTGGCCGGCAGGAATAAGTCCTCGGGCAGCGTCGCGATCGGCTCGTTGGAGGCAAAGAACTCGACATTGACCGCATTTGAGGCTGTAAGGTTCAAAAAGCGAACCCGCACCACCGCCTGATCCGTTTCTTCGACGCCGGGAGCCGATCGTGGAACCGCCTCGCCGATATCCACGGAACATGCCAAAGGCAATAACCCCAATACGCTCCAAAACAAGGTGAATACCCGTTTGGAGCCGCTCACATTTCCGCCGCCGCCGGCGCTCCGACATTTAAGTGTCACTGCCATTTTAGTGTCCTCGTTTGATATCATCCTTTGGACGGCACTCGACTTTCATACACCGCACCGTCGGCATCTTATCGACGATGCCAGTGACCCATCAAGGCCTCTTCCCGGGGTGGGCGAATCCTATCTGAGATGTTACCGGTACAATCGGGCGGAATTGACAGGCTCGCTGGATGATTTATAATCTGAGTCCCGCTTCTTGGAAGTTCTTTAAGGAGCGGGCGGAAGCGGAAAGACGGCGAGATGGATTGAAGCGTCGCTGCCAGCCGGTTGGTTCCGGATACAGTGACGGCCGGAGTCCTGGACGGATGTCTGGGGATCCTGGCAGAGCGAGGGTTGAAATGACCCACGGACACTGCGGGATGGATACGCAGATGCGATCAACGATGAAGGCGGACGGCTTTGGGCGCGCGGAGTGACGCAATGCGCTAGACTACGGCTTCAACCAACTGCCGTGCCCTGTTGCCGCGTGGGATCGCGATTTGCGCCCGCGTTTTTTTTTGATTTTTCGCCGGGTTTCTGAGAAACCCGGCAGGTTCGGAAGCATGGATCGAGCTGCGGCCGTCGAACGGCAGGCCTGCTCGATGCGGAATCATTCGATCGTGTATGGACGTACGAGTACCGGGCGTCGGGAAATGAACTCGTTGGACAGTCGACTGGATTCAAGATGAACGCCGATCTTATTAGATTTATCGACTCCATCAGTCGTGACAAGAACATCGAGAAAGAAAGTGTCTTTGTCGATCTTGAGGTGGCCATGGTTTCCGCCGTGCGCAAGGCGAATGAGGATGCCGAGGATGTCGTGGTTCAAATTGATCGCGTGACCGGTGATATCCATGCCGTAGTGGACGGGGCGCCGGTGGAGATGCGCACCTTGGGGCGCATCGCCGCTCAAACAGCCAAGCAGGTGATGATTCAGAAGATCCGCGAGGACGAGCGGGATTCCATTTTCGAAGAATACTCCCAGCGGGTGGGCACCGTAGTGACCGGCAGCGTGACCCGTTTCGACGGTGGAGGATTGACGGTCAACCTCGACCGAGCAGAGGCGTTCATGCCGCGAAGTGAAATGATTCCGGGCGACGCCCACCATCCGGGCGAGCGGATTCGTGGAATGATTTTGGACGTCCGGGAAGAGCAAAACCAAGTGCGCATCGTGTTGACCCAGACGCACCCTGACTACATTCGCAAGCTGTTTGAACTCGAAGTGCCTGAAGTCAGCGATCACACGATCCAGGTCCGGGCGCTGGCCCGTGAGGCGGGATACCGCACCAAGATCGCCGTTTCCTCTATTGATTCCAAGGTGGATCCCGTCGGCGCATGCGTCGGCGTACGGGGCAGCCGAATCCGCAACATCGTGGATGAGCTTGGAGGTGAAAAGATCGACATCGTTCGCTGGAACGAGTCGTCACAAGTGCTGATTACCAATGCCCTGAAGCCGGCCGAGGTCAGAGAGACTTTCCTGTGCTTCGAACTGGGCAAGGCAATAGTGGTGGTTGATGAAGACCAGTTGTCCCTGGCCATTGGAAAGCGCGGTCAAAACGTTCGACTGGCCGCTCGCCTGACCGGATGGGACATCGACATCATGACGCCGGAGGAGCAGAACAAGTGTGCCAACGACGTCGAGCGAGCGCTGAAGGAATTAGAGGGCATTGGAGACGTCGTGCTGGACAAGCTGCTGGCCATTGGCGTCGTTTCTTTGGCTGACCTTGCGGGGATCGGCGCGGAGCCGCTCGTGAAGGAACTCGACATGGACCCGGCGCTGGCGAACCGTGTTGTGACCATCGCCGCCGAAGAAGCCAAACGGATTGCTGCGGAAACGGCGGCGGCCAAGGTTGCGGCAAAGGCCGCCGAACAAGCTGCTGCACATGCTGCCGAAGAAGCTGCAGCACAGGCCGAAGCCGCAATTGATGAAACCGCTGTCGAACCGACCACGGATGGTGGTGACCCGGAGGAAACCCCGGACGACGGTGAATCGGACAAGAAGGAAGCGGGCACCGAAGCTTCGCTGTCGGCACCGGCGACCGCCGACGAAGGCGTTGCAGACGAAGCCGTCGCCGAAGAGCGTGTTGACCCGACGCAGGGTGAAAAGGCCGAAGAAGCCAAAGAGACTGAAAAGACCGGGGACACGCCGAACCTTGCCGCCGACACCGTCGAGCTGGCTGACCCCACGTAGGCTCCAGCGCCCCGTTCGTGACAGGGGAACTGGCCGGTACTGCTGACGACGATCATGGAGTTCGATCTTGGCTGACAAATTGCGAGTTCACACCCTCGCCAACGAGCTGGGCGTTCCCAGTAAGACGATCGTCGAGAAGTGCGTGGCTGAAGGGATCGACACCGTTAAGAATCATATGTCCACGCTGAGCGCGGGTCTTCACGCTACGATTCGTGAATGGTTCAGCGAAAGCGGCTCCGGCACCGCTCTCGAAACCGCTGAGCGCGTTGATCTGACCAAAGAGCGAAAGAAAGTCCGACGCCGGACCAAGGCGACGACTCCCAAGACCGAGCAAGCGGTTGAAACGGAGCAAGAACCTGTGGCCTCCTTGTCCGCGCAGGTCGTTGCCGAAGCGCCGGCGCTTGCCGACGCAACGCCCGATCCGGCGCAGAGCTTCAGGCGACGGTACTGGTCGAAGAAGCGCCTTCGGAGTCACGGGATCCCGTCGTCGAAACCCCCGATGCTCTCACCGGGGCAGCCAGTGACGTTTTGGTCGAGGCCGCTCCCCCGTCCGTCGAGCCACCCGAAACGCCCGATACGGAGTCAAAGGAACCGTCTCAGACACCATCTACGGAACCTGCGCAGGAGACTCTCCCGGCAAAGGTCGCCGCAGTCGAAACGGAAACAAAGCCCCCGGCCCGACCGATCGGACCCGCCGGTCCTCAGAATGTGCCGGCGGCTGCGAAACTTCAAGGGCCCAGAGTCGTTCGGTACGAAGCCCCGGACTACGACATCCGCCCGATACGCCGTCGACCACCCCCTCCCAGCCAGTCAACCACGCCGACTGCACCGACCAAGCCGGCGCCCGGGACGGCAGCGCTGAAAAAGCCCGATACGGAACCCGCTCGGAATCGCGGATGGGTAGGACCCCGTCGATCGCAGGGTCGAGTTGTGGAAGCTGGCGAAAAGATAGCCGAATGGCGCGACCGCGACCTGGAGGAACGCCGCGAGCGATTGGCCGGCGCTACGGGTCGGCGGATTCATCGCCGTCGTGCAGCTCAAGAAGCCGGCACGACGGCTCCAAGGATGATCCAAGGGCCCAAGACGAACGTAACGCTTCATGAGCCGATCCGCATCAAGGAATTCTGCGCCGAGACGGGCTTGAACTTCATGCAGCTATTCAAGATTCTCAGGGATGAGCATGAACTGACGGCCAACGTCAATATGACGCTGCCAACCGAGACGGCCCACTTGCTGGCCATGCACTTCGGCCTGGAGCTCGAAGTCATTCCCGCCCGAACTCTGCTGGTCGAACTAGAAGAGGAAATAGCCCAGCGCCCGCAAGAGAATCTGCAACCGCGCCCGACCATCGTAACGATGCTCGGTCACGTCGATCACGGCAAGACCAGCCTGCTCGACGCCATCCGGGCCACGCGCGTGGTCGCCGGGGAAGACGGCGGAATTACCCAACACATCCGATCGTATCACCTGGAAACGTCTCACGGCCCGGTGACCTTTGTGGATACCCCCGGTCATGAAGCGTTCAGCGCCATGCGTGCAAGAGGCGCCCAGGTGACCGACGTTGTGGTGCTGGTGGTTGCCGCCGATGACGGGCTCATGCCTCAGACGATCGAGGCGATCCGTCACGCCCAGGCGGCTGAGGTGCCCATTGTAGTTGCGCTAAACAAAATCGACCTGGGTGATCAAAACAAAACCAAGATCTTTGGCCAGTTGTCTGCGCATAGCCTGACGCCCAGCGGCGACTGGGGTGGAGACGTGGACGTGATCGAAACGTCCGCCACCCAGGGTACGGGGATCGAGGAATTGATCAGCCATCTGGCGGATCTGAGCAGCGTGCTTGAGCTTAAGTCCGACCCGGCGGTTCCGGCGACCGGTACGGTGCTCGACGCGGAAATGAAGACGGGGGTCGGAGCGGTCGCGAGGATCCTCGTGCAGGACGGAACGCTGCACGTCGGCGATTTCGTCGTGTGTGGAAATGCATTCGGAACGGTGCGAGCCCTACTGGATGATCGGGACCGCCGGATCAACGAAGCCGGACCCTCCATGCCGGTGGAGGTGTGGGGGTTGGATGACGTTGCCGGCGCCGGCGACAAACTATACGTCGTAAGCACTTTGCAGCGCGCCAAGGAGATCGCGACGGAAACGCGGCGCACTCGAATCGATAACGCTCGGATGCGGTCTCGAAAGGGCAAATCGCTCGAGGATATGGTGAAGCGCCGTGGTACGGACGAAGTGCCGGAGCTGAATCTTATTCTCAAAGGCGACGTTGATGGTAGCGTGGCGGCGCTGCGCCAGGCACTCATGGCCATTCCGTCGGATGAAGTGCGATTGACGATCCGGCACGCCGCCGTCGGGCCGGTCAACGACAGCGACGTACTCCTGGCTGCGACGTGCGGCGGAATGGTCGCGGCCTTTAGGGTTGACACCGCCGCAAAGCCTCGGCGTCTGGCGGAGCAGCATGGCGTGGATCTTCGATCCTACCGAGTCATCTACGACGTTTGCGATGATATTCGAAAGGCGCTTTCAGGGTTGTTGGCGCCGGAGCGACGGGTGGAGCCGCGAGCCACCGCCGAGGTGCGGGAATTGTTCCGAGTCAGCAAGGTGGGTCTCGTCGCCGGTTGTTACGTGGTTCAGGGCACGGTGGTAAGAAGCCACTTGTTGAAGATCGTGCGCGACGGGGTCGTGCTGCGTGAAGAGTGCAAGATTGCGTCGCTACGGCGTGTGAAGGACGACGTCAAGGAAGTTCGCACCAATATGGAGTGCGGCATCCGAGTCGAAGGATTCGATGACATCCACGTGGGTGATCAGATCCAGACTTACGAAATTGTGGAAATCGCCCGTTCGCTCTAGCCGGTAGGGTCGGATCGCCATCGCCGGACAAGGCCATGATCGAGTTCAAGGCGGAATGCGGCCACACAGTTCGCGCCCGAGACGAGGACGCGGGAGGTGTGATCCGCTGCTCTTATTGCGGGCGCAATGCCAAGGTTCCCGACAACATTGATTCGGATTTGGACTTTCTGTTTCGGGACTTGGACCAGTCGGCTCAGCCGGTCGCGGAACAGCGGCGGGGCGGGTGGTTCCGCAAGCGCGGCAAGCCGCTCAGCCGCAAGGGGAGGACGCGCGGCGCATTTGATCCTTTTGCGTTGGTTCTGAAGCTCTGCTATGCCGCATTGTTGATCGTTATCGTCGTGGTCGTAGCGCGCAAATGGATTCTTCCTCTGGCTAGAGGTGAGGGTTCCGTGCCGTGGGTGAATGCTCGCGGGAAGGAGGCGTTACCTGCGGAGCGCCGGACCGACCCCGCAACGCAACCCCGCAGTCCCCGGTTTGGTTTGATTCGTAAGCAGAAGCCCAAAGGGCTCTATGTGGCCTCCACGCCCAGCGGTGCGATGGCCTATTATGTCGAGGAATCCAAGGCACCGCCCAGAGGCAGGATTATCGAGGTCGCCGGCGTACAGCAGCTTCGGACCGATGGCGAATGTCCTAGAGTGCCCGACGGCACGTACGTTGTGGAAATCGCGTTTCCTTGGAATGACCCGAGGCTCAATCGTTACCCAGAATATTGGAACTTTCGACGCTCTGTGGAGCACGCCTCGGACCAACAGCGCCGAAAACTCCTGGAAGAGTACTTGGTTCCGGATGAAGCGATCGACGCCTTCATCGCCCAGACGGAGGACCAGATCTATCTCGTGCGGCAATATCGCGCCACGGTACGGCGTGGGCGGTTCATCGGTGTGCAGTCGCTGTTTCTGCCCAAGATTCTCAAAGGTGAGGGTCCATCCTTTTCCATTGAGTTGCTGGTGAACAATCATCTGCCCACCAAGAGAGCTTATGAATTCGACGAGAACCACGTGCGAGACGAACTGGCTTACTACGGCGTTCCAGAGCCTGATCGACGTTTCGTCGTGGAGGCCTTGGCCCGTGTCGGGGTCATCCCCTACGTAACCCCAGACGGACGGACGCGATTGTTCAAGATCGGGATGGATGGTGGGATCTTCGCCACGAAAATCATTCGTGAAACCTCCCAATGATTGTGGGTGTTTTGACGGTTGACCTGGCCATCTTCGAGGCCCAAAGCCTCAAGGACAAACGTCGGGTCATCCAGGGACTCAAACAGAAGCTGCGGAATCGGTTCAATGTGTCGGTGGCGGAGGTTGAATATGCGAATGCGGCCAAACGGTCTCGGTTGGGCATTGTAATGGTGACCGGCGAGTCCAGGCCTTTGCACTCGCAGTTGGACAAGATTGTGGAGATGGTGCGGCGTACGAACGGTCTGACTCTGGTGGACTACTCACGCGAGTGGATTTGATGAAGAGAGCAGATTACAGGATCGATTGTTCGCGTGTGTCGTTTGCGCTGTTGAATGGACGAAGGATGAATGGGTCAGTATCGTAAGGAAAAGCTGGGAAGTTTGATCCGCGAGGTCATTGGTGAAATCTTCGTTCGCGGACTGAACGATCCACGGATGTCGCCGCTAACGACGGTAACACGCGTGGAGATGTCGAGCGACCTTACCGTAGCCAGGGTATTCGTGCGCGTGCATGAGGACGCCGCCACCGAACGGCGAACCATGCGGGCCATCCGGCATGCGACAGGATACATGCAACGGACTCTGGCAGGGCAACTGACGATGCGGACCTGCCCCCAGCTTCGGTTCGAGCTGGATGAAGCTGCCAAGACCGCCCAAAGAACGCTCGAGCTTATCGATCAAAACCGTCAACAGCTTGCAGAAGATCCACCGCCGACTCAGTCAGAGTCAGAGTCGGAGTCGGAGCCTGAGTGCTGAACACGGGATCAGCCCCGGCGTGTTTCGAATTGGATTAGGTTGATGAAAGACGGTACGCGATACGCGACTCAAGTCCGAAAGGTCTATTCCAAGCTGCGCCAACAGGCGCCCGCCTGGAAGAACCCCGAGGATGACGACCCCATTCGCCGGTTGGCGGTGGCCATCCTCAGCCGCGAATGCAACGAGGAGGTGGCCCAGCGTGCGGTGGATCGACTGCTCAGCTCGATGGCAAGCTGGAACGAGGTCCGGGTCTCCACGCCGGCTGAAGTGCAGCGTTGTCTTGGCAACACGATCCCGCAGGTGCTCGCGCGCTGCAAACACCTGATAACGACCCTGCAGTCGGTGTATGATCGGGAGAACCGGCTTTCGTTGGACCGATTCCGAAGCCTGGGGCGGCGTGAGGCCCGACAGCGCCTGGAGGAGCTCGATGGCGTCGATGAATTGATCGCCGCGTCCGTGAGGTTGTGGAGCCTGGGT
>JADFMZ010000304.1 GCA_022563615.1 Planctomycetota bacterium | reverse complement strand
CACGCGATCAACGAGCGGGATCAACAGCTATTGAACCAGACCTTCCTGCTGAAGCATTTCATGGCCGAATTGGCCGCTATTGGCGACACACGTTCGATGCACGACCATCGAGACGCCCGAAAGCGGATTCAAAAAGAGGTCGAGTACCGCCGCTACCTTATGGAACACCACCGCAGCCACCCGAAGCCGCATTAGTGCATCATCACACCTTAATTTGTAGGTGACGGGCAGCGCCATGTTGTCGTGTGCCACTGCTTTCAAGCAGTGACCACGGTGGTTTTCGTAGAGTTCGTGCACTGCTCTGAAGCCCGGCGTTGTGTAGGTGCGGCTCGGCGGGAGCCTCGCCCTCCTGGTGAAACCTGAAAGTTCAGGGAAGACGTTTCTCGCTGGTCAAACAGCGTCGTAGTCGAGCCAGGGTTCCATCTCGCCCGAGCATGGCCAGGGTTTCGCCGATCGTGGGGCTGATCATGCCGCCGCTGACGGCGACGCGCAGCGGCTGGGCGACCTGACCCAGCTTGAACCCCTTGCGGTCGCACAAATCGCCCAAGAAAGTTTCCAGCGCGGCGCCGGACCAGTCCGAAAGCGCCTCCAGCTCGGGCAGAAGTTCCTCGAGCATCCGAAATCCGGCGTTTTCGTTCTTGGCGAGCACTTTCTTAACGGCTTTGGGATTGTATTGAATCGCATCATCGGGCAGGAAGAAAAAACCGGCCTTGGTAACGACATCCGCAAACGTACGAAAACCGGCGCAGAGTTCCAACACGCGGGCGAGCGCTTCGTCGTCGGCTTGGCGCATGGGAAGATCATGGATGTTCAGGTAATCTCTCAGGGCCTCGCGCATGCGCTCGACGGGCAATCGGGCGGCCCAATCGGTGTTGAAGGACAGAAGCTTTTCTCGATCGAAGCGGGCGTTGGCCTTGCCGATCCGCTCGATGCTGAACTCGGATGTCAGTTCCTGCCGTGTGAACTGCTCGCGGTCGCCGCCCGGAGACCAGCCTAGCAGGGCGATGAAATTGACCAGAGCCTCGGGCAGGTAGCCGGCGACGCGGAAATCATGCACGTCGATTTCCGGAGGCGTCGTACCCTTTTGGACGGCCTTTTCCTTGTCCCGCTTGCTCATCTTTGACCCATCCATGTTGAAGATGAGGGGAAGATGCGCATAGCGCGGCGTCGAGAAACCCAGCGCGCGTTGCAGAGCGACATGTTTGGGCGTGTTGTTCAGGTGTTCCTGGCCTCGAAGCACATGCGTTATTTTCATCAGCTCGTCATCGACCACGCAGGCAAGATGGTACGTCGGATAGCCGTCGGCCTTTTGGATGACAAAGTCGTCGATCTGGCCGGCTCGAAGCGTAACCTCTCCCAGAATGTCATCCACGATGGTGACGTCGTGATCGGTCATTTTGAATCGTACCACGACGGGTCGGCCGGCTTTTCTGGCTGAACATCCCTGCTCGATTGTGGGTAATGGGTCGGGGCGAGGATAGGTGAAGCCGCGTTTTTCTTTCCCGGCCTGCTCGCGCAGGGCTTCAAGCTGCTCAGGAGTTTCCAGGGCGTAATAGGCTTGGCCTGATTCGAGTAGTTGTCGCAAATAGGCTTCGTACAGGTCGAGCCGTTCGCTTTGAAAATAGGGACCGAAGTCACCCCCGACCTCGGGGCCTTCATCCCAGTCCAGGCCCAGCCAGCGAAGATCATCCAGGATTCGGCCTGTGGAGTCTGCGATGTGTCGCGTGCGATCGGTGTCCTCTATGCGCAGGATCATGCGTCCGCCGGTCTTGCGGGCGAACAGCCAATTGAACAACACCGTGCGGGCCCCGCCGATGTGCAAATAGCCGGTGGGTGACGGCGCGAAACGAACACGTACATCGGGCGACTCGCCGTGGTTCACATCCATCTTTGCGGTTCGACTCTTACGGTTTATTGCGAGGCGCTGGAGTCTCGTTGGTCACGATCCAACCGGACCGCCTCGCCATTATTGAGATGGACAGATTAGAACTTTCGTCTCGCAAGGCAAGGGGGTCCGTCAGCGGGCGATCTTTCGCACAGCAGACCGGACCGCTTCCTGACGGGCGCGGCTCTGATGACCCATCCATTCAGGTGCGTTGGAGCCATAGGCTCTTACCCGCCCAAAGCCCTTACTCGTTGCTCGAAGACGCGTCGTTGCTGGCCGCCCGGCGGCAAGGCTTGGATCGCCTTGCCGTACAGCCTGACGGCTGCCGTAACGTCTCCTTGCTGGACGAGCAGTTCAGCCCGGCAGGCAAGCACCGACGGAGCGTTCGGCGCCAACTTCGACGCATGCGTCGCCAACTTCCAGGCCGCTGCAAGATCGTCGCCCTGGCTTCGCTCACGCAGCAGCATGGCTAATTCGACTAACCGTTGTGGATCATCCGGTGAGAGCGCCAAACACTTCCGGTAACGCTCAATGGCTCCATCGAGGTCGTTGCGGTAGAGGAGCGTTTCCGCATATTGTGCCTGCCAAGGCGCGCTGTCCTGAAAGTTTGATTCCCGCTGGCGCAGTCGGTCGAGGGCGTCGCTCAGGCAGCCGAATTCGCGCAGTTTGCGGATCACGGCCAACTCGGCCTGGACGTTACGGGGGCTGTCCAGCGCGGTTTGCCTGAGCCCGTCCAGTTCGGACCTGTTGCGGCTCGACAATTCCCGGCAAACCTTCTCCAAAGCCTGCACGGTCTCGGTACGACCGGGCACCTGCATGTCGGCGATTCGGAGGTAGCCGACTGCGGCCTCGTAGCGTCCCATGGCAAAGTAGGCCCGCCCCAGTGATCGATGAGCATCCGTGTAACCCGGGTCGATCTCGATGGCGCGCTGAAGCAACTCGACACCGCGCCTATATTGCCCTTGCCCTGCGAGCCATTGCCCGTACAGATGCAGCGGCCCGACGGCGTCGGGCTGGTCTCGAACCGCGGCGGCGTAAAGGGTGCCGTTGTTTCGCCACTCGGCGCTGCGAGTCCAACACCGGGCCATCATGGCCAGTGCAAGCAGCAACGCAACGATGCGCCAGGAGCGCCGTTTCAACGATGCACCTGCCGCAAGGCCCAGCAGGATCGCTCCGAAGGTCGAGGGGGCGTACCAGATGCGCTCCGCGAAGAACACCTGCATCAGCACCAGCGCATTGGAGGTGGGGGCGTAACAGACGACCATGGCGAGCGATACCAAGGCCACTTGTCGCCGGCCGCTTCGCCACGCCGCGATCGATCCGAGCAGCAATAGAACGGCCGCAGAAGCGCCGATCATCACTTGTCGGTCGAAAACGCCGTGCGCCAGGTGGATCGAGTTGATGGAATACTTGATGGTCAGGACAGACGGCCAGAAGCTTTTTTCCCAGTACATACCCCACAATTGGAGGACGCCGAGCAGATGCTGCCGCACCGGCGCATCGACGAGAACGTTGATGGTCTTGGTCAGCGGTGGAGGCGCAATCCATCGGCCGTCCAGGGCGTGGTAACGAAGCAAGAGGTAGAGCCCCAGCGGAACCGCAAGATAGGACCATCGCAGGATCCATCGTCCACGTAACCATTTTGCTGAGGCCCGGGGCCGGCGCCCACGACTGAACCAGAGGGCATCCAGCAAGATCACAATCGGCACAGCGCTGACGCCGCTTTCCTTCGAACACATCGCCCCAAAGGCCGCCAGCGCCGCAAGTCCATAGTACGCAACCGACGCAGTCGGCTTCTCCACCGACGCCGCCGGACTTCCCACCGACGCCGTCGGACTTCCCACCGACAAAGCCCGCCGATGAAACAATATGCTCGCGAGGATTCCCAGCGTCGCCAGCAGGTCCGCACGTCCGACGATACCGGCTACGACCTCCGTGTGAATCGGCAGCACGGCGAAGGTGAGCCCCGCAACCCACGCGGCTGCGTCCGACCCGCCAAGTCGGCGACACAATCGAACGACCAGCACACATACCAGCGCGTGCAATATGAGATTGAGGATGTGGTGAGGCAGGGGGTCAGCGCCGGCGATGAGACCTACAAGCCGATAGGACGAAAGGGCCGCCGGCCGGTACAGAAGATCCTGACCGGTCCAAGCCTGCCCTGTCGCCGACCAATGGTCGGTCGTCCAGATCGCCCGCCATCCGCCAGGGTCGTTGACCAAGGGGTTGTACTTAACGATCGGCTCATCGTCGTAGCAAAAATCGTTGGGCAGGACATTGACAAAGGTGAGAACAGCCACCACAGCCGTAACGAACTCGGCGCGGGGCCACGCTGAACGGAGGGGCACGATTTTGGAACGGTTCTCGGTCGGTCCTGGGTCCATGCTCACCACGTCGGTAGATGATCCTAACGGATGAAACGAAGCACGCCAGTGCACTATCACGCCTCAATTTGTGGGTGACGGGCAGCGCCATGTTGTCGTGTGCCACTGCTCTTGAGCAGTGCCCACGGTGGTTTTCGTACAGTTTGTGCACTGCTCAAGAGCAGTGGCACACCCACAAGACAACGCAACCAGCGCTGTTTCCAACAAGGTTGTTGGCGTTTCGTTCGATTCTTAAGGCGAGACGGCGCGGCTGCCAAGCCCCGAC
>JADFMZ010000303.1 GCA_022563615.1 Planctomycetota bacterium | reverse complement strand
AATCTGAGGTAGCCAAGCGGCGTGCTCACGCTCATGCAAAGAGGGGGAAACCATGGGCATGCGAAGGTCTCTGCTATCATTGCCGGCCTTGACGCTGGACTGGTGCACCTGAAAGGACTGCCGAGCCTCGAATGGCTTGACTTGCAGGGCACCCTGGTCACCGACACCGGAGTCCAGGGCCTCCGGAAGGCGTTGCCGAACTGCGGGATGAACCGATGACACGAAAGGCAAACCGAGCAACGGGAACCGTCTACAAGAAGACCTACACGAAACCGCTGCCGCCTGACGCCGAGGCGTTCACCCGCAAGGGCGAGCGATTCGCCCGCTGGAAGGACGCCAAGGGCAAGTCGCTAAAGCAAATTCAAGAAGAAGCTGCTGTCGACTCATGAGCCCCAGGATTAGGGAGTCTGATGTAGAGGAGGCAGCACTTACTTGGCTGGAGGGCCTGGGCTGGTCCGTGCTGTACGGGCCGGACATCGGGCCCGATGGCGATGCTTCAGAGCGCGCCGACTACGGGCAGGTGGTGCTTGAGCAGCGCTTGCGAGATGCGCTGGCGCGCCTGAACCCGGCCCTACCGGCCGAGGCGCTTGACGACGCTTTTCGCAAGCTGACCCGCCCGGGAGCCTAGCGGTGGATCCCATGGCGTGGCCTGGGGGTGGCGATGGGAGGGCTTGGCGCGACCGGTTGTGTTTGGCTAGGCATTACCTTATAAAAGAGGCTTATCAGAACGTGATGGTGACGGCGAGTTAGAACACATATGCAGAAACATCCGGAGCTACCGCAGGCCTTTGCCGAATTGGGCGTCGAGGTTCGGTTTCTAAAGGCCCTGCAGAAGATGGGCTTTACCGAGCCTTCCGAAGTCCAACTCAAGATGATTCCGATGGCGCTTCAGGGTCACGATATCCTCGGACAGGCCCGAACGGGGACGGGTAAGACAGCCGCCTTCGGTCTACCCGTGCTTCAACAGATTGATCCCGCGCACCGGCTCCAGGCGATCTGCCTGGCCCCCACGCGCGAGTTGGCGGTCCAGGTTACGGCTGAACTGCGTCGCCTGGCCTCGACCACCGACCTGCACATCGTGCCGGTCTACGGAGGCCAGAAGGTCGCCACCCAACTCCATCATCTGGGGCGCAAGCCCCACTTTGTCGTGGGGACGCCCGGGCGCGTGCTGGATTTCATGGAACGGAGGGTTCTGGACATCAGCAAGGTCCGCTTTGTCATCCTCGACGAGGTGGACCGGATGCTCGACATAGGATTTCGTGACGACATCAAAAGGATTCTCGGTCGCGTAACGGCGCGGCACCAGACGATCTTCGTGTCGGCGACGATTGATGAGCAAATCCGACGTCTGGCCCAGCCGTACATGCGCGACCCCGTCACGCTGGACGTTTCCCGCGACCGGCTCACCGTCGAAGAGGTGGATCAAAGTTACATCTCCGTCGAGGGCCATGACAAGTTTCACCTGTTGCGCATGCTGCTTAGCCAGGAGCAACTCCCCCTCGCGATCGTTTTTTGTCGGACGAAACATACCGCTCGGAAGCTGAGCAAGAAACTCCACGACGCGGGGATCGACGCCAAGGAGATTCACGGAGACCTGATGCAGCGCAAACGCGACCACGTGATGGAGCAGTTTCGCAAGCATCAGATCCGCATACTCGTGGCGACGGATCTGGCCTCTCGAGGCATCGACGTCAGCGCCATTTCCCACATCATCAACTACGATGTTCCCGAAGACCCCGAAGTGTACGTGCATCGTATCGGGCGCACGGGGCGCATGGGCGCCAGAGGAACGGCGATCACGTTCGTAACGAAAGAACAGGGAAAAGAAATCACGAATATCGAGAAGTTGATCAACCAGCAAATCCCCAGACGAGAGGTCAAAGGGTTCGTGGCCCGACCGGCGCCGGAACGATCCGGTGGCCCATCCTCGGGCACACCGTGGTCCGCTCCATCGCCGGGTGCGGCAAGCGGCGATACACCAACGCAAACCGCCACGAAAAAACCCAAGACTCTCGGCGGCCGTTTCCGACCGGCCCGCCGCCGCCGATTATGATCAAACGCCCAACCGGGGGCACGGTCGCTCGAAAGATCCAAACCCGGAGACCCTAAACATGTCGGACGCTCGGCGCTTCCTGTTGGCGACACTAGCCGTGGTGGCTGTACAAGCCACGGCGGCTTTGACCGTAGACGCCGGGGATCGCATCACGGGGCGAGCGTGGGCCACACGATCCGAAGTGATCGCCCGACACGGCATGGCGGCCACGAGCCAGCCGCTGGCCACCCAGGTGGCGATCAACATCCTTCAACAGGGCGGCACAGCCGTCGATGCCGCCATCGCCGCCAACGCAACCTTAGGTTTGATGGAACCCACCGGATGCGGAATCGGCGGCGATCTGTTCGCCATCGTGTGGGATGCAAAAACCCAAAAACTTTACGGACTCAATGCCAGCGGGCGCAGCCCCTTCGGTTTGACATTGAGCCGACTACGGGAGTTGGCGCCCAACGGGATTCCGCCCTTTGGACCCTTGCCCGTGTCCGTACCCGGGTGCGTGGACGGCTGGTTCACGCTGCACCAACGCTTCGGCCGGCTCGAAATGGCCAAGGTCTTAGCGCCGGCCATCCAGTATGCTACCGAGGGCTTTCCGGTTTCGGAATTGATCGCTCACTACTGGGGGCGTGGCTCCCAAGCGGTGGAAGAGCAGCCCAATTTCGCGGCTACGTTCCTTCCCGACGGCCGCCCACCGGAAAAGGGCGACCTCTTCAAGAACCCCAACCTTGCACGGACCTATGGCATCCTCGCACGTGGCGGGCGCGACGCGTTTTACCGAGGTGAGTTGGCTGCGACCATGGCATCGTTCTGCGAGCGCGTCGGCTGTTTCCTTCGGAAGCGCGACTTCGCCGAACACAC
The DNA here is from genome assembly GCA_022563615.1 of Planctomycetota bacterium. Taxonomy (GTDB): domain Bacteria; phylum Planctomycetota; class Phycisphaerae; order UBA1845; family UBA1845; genus JADFMZ01. The sequence goes on along the minus strand of JADFMZ010000303.1, from coordinate 1,655 downwards.
ATCCACCTGGGTGGAGCCGGTGTCAACCAACTACCGGGGATACGACGTTTGGGAGCTGCCGCCCAACGGTCAGGGTATCGCGGCGCTGCAGATTTTGAACCTGCTCGAGCCGTACGACCTGGCGGCGCTGGGTCACAACTCCGCGAAATATCTGCATCTATTGGTCGAGGCTAAGAAGATCGCCTATGAAGATCGGGCCCGCTTTTATGCGGACACCGATTTTGCCGAGGTGCCGGTCGAGGCGCTGATCTCGAAGGCTTACGCAGCCGAGCGAGGGAAGCTGCTCCACCCCTATCACGTGTTGAAGCAACTCGACCCTGGCGACCCCAAGCTCACCCACGGCGATACGATCTACCTGACCGTGGCTGACAAGGATCGCAACATGGTGTCGCTGATTCAGAGCAACTACCGGGGGTTCGGATCGGGGCTGGTGCCGGATGGCCTGGGATTCGTTTTTCAGGATCGAGGCGAGCTCTTCTCGCTCGAGGAAGGGCACCCGAACGTCTACGAGCCACACAAGCGGCCTTTCCACACCATCATCCCGGCCTTTGTGACCAAAGACGGCAAACCGTGGATGAGTTTCGGCGTGATGGGCGGGGACATGCAGCCGCAGGGCCACGTGCAGGTATTGTGCAACCTGATCGACTTCGGCATGGGCTTGCAGGAGGCCGGTGACGTCGGGCGTTTCCACCACACCGGGTCTTCCGAACCTACGGGGCAGCGAATGACTCGTGGTGGGTGGCTGGCGCTCGAGTCGAGCATTTCCATGGAAGCCCAGCGCGGCCTCGCCCTGCGCGGCCACCGTGTCCGGTTCAACACCGGAGGGTTCGGCGGATACCAGGCCATTCGCTACGACGCCGAGCGCGACATCTACATCGGCGCTTCCGAATCACGCAAGGACGGCCAGGCGGCGGGGTATTGAGGATTTCAAACGCGGTGCGTTGGCAGAGCCATATCGTGCCGGCACGAACGAAGAGCGCCGACGAAGGACCCCAGGACCATTCGGCCAGGGATTGTGCTTGACAGGTAATTCTCGATCGCTACAATACGGCGTTCGCGCTTGCTGTGCGCGTCAGTATTTGAACTGCTACTTCAGGCTTGATCGGCTCAGTCGGGAGAAGCCTTGAGTTTCGTCCTCCTTGTGACGGAGTTCAATGCCTTCAAGACCCCGGCTTGGGCGGGCTGATTTTGCGATGGCGACGTTGGATTTTTGGCCAAAAACGCTGGTTCGGGATATCGGTCATGAGCTGCCGCTGGCTGCAGACGCCAGGAGGCACCTAACGCACTGAGGTCAGTGGTACCTGCCTAGCAGTTCACTTCATCGAAACGCCGGCGAGTGCCTGCGCGTACACTTGGGATTCTTGTGTTGGCTCGCGGCGAGCCCGCCGCGTCGTATCGGCGATCCAGCGATGAATCGTCGATACGGGGATTGTCCTACGATATGCACACCCTTTGCCAAGTCTTGATTGTCGGGCAGATCAATTTTGGACTCGTCGCCGGAGTGATCGGCGGAGCCGTCATGGGGGCGTTCGGCGGATACCTCTTAATGCGGTGGCTGGCTCGAACCCGGCTTGAGACCGCAAAGCAATCGGCCGATCGCGTTCTAACCGAGGCGCGAACCGCGGTTGAGGTACTTCGGCAGCGAACCGAGGTGG
>JADFMZ010000302.1 GCA_022563615.1 Planctomycetota bacterium | reverse complement strand
TGGAATCGGCGCCGGAGAGAGAAACGGTCCGCTGGATCCCCTGCCCAAGGCGGCGGGAGTCGTGTTGGCCGGGGATCATCCGGTCGCGGTCGATCTGGCCGCCGCCCGCATTATGGGCTTCGACTATCGACGACTGCCGCTGTTGTGGCGTGCACTGGAGGATGGGCCGCTTCCGCTGGCCTCCTTTGCTTATGATGATCTACTCGTTCGATCCAACGACAGCCGATGGAACAGACGCCTGGCTGAGTTCGACGGGCCGGGTTTGGTCTTTGAGCCCCATTTCGGATGGAAGGGGCATATCGAGTTGGCGCAGGAGCCGACGGTGAGGGATTCAGTAGACTCATGTGCGGGATAACGGGCTTCGTCGGAATGGATGATGATCGTCTCCTGAAGGCGATGTGCGCCAGTCTGACGCACCGTGGACCGGACGACGAAGGTTCGTTCACGGCGCCGCGCGTTGGACTGGCCATGCGGCGTCTGGCGATCATCGACGTCGGCGGCGGTCATCAGCCGATTGCCAACGAGGCCGGCAATGTGCACGTCATCTTCAACGGCGAGATTTACAATTACCAGGAACTGACCGCCCGGCTCAAACAACGAGGGCACCGGTTCTCGACTTCGTCCGACACGGAAACTCTTGTCCATCTCTATGAAGATTACGGACTGGGCTTTGTGAACGAGTTGCGTGGGATGTTTTCCATCGCGCTATGGGATGCGCGACGCCAGCGGCTGGTTCTGGCGCGAGATCCGATCGGCGAGAAACCACTATACTACCAGCATCGCGACGGAGTTCTCCTCTTCGGCTCCGAGATCAAGGCCATCCTACAGGCCGGTTTCCCGCGTGCGGTGGACTCACAGGCGGTCTGCGAGTTCCTCGCGGTTAGCTACGTTCCGGCGCCCCGGACGTTCTTCGAGGGTATTCAGAAAATGCCCCCCGGGCACCTGCTGACCTATGAGGGCGGCCACGTGCACGTGCAGCGCTACCGGCAGCGCGATCCGATCAGTCGAAGCGAACTTCCGTTTGACGCAGCCTGCGACCAACTGGCTGATTTTCTCAGCGACACCGTTGGGCTTTGCCTCAAGAGCGACGTCGAGGTCGGCGCGTTTCTCAGTGGTGGGTTGGATTCATCGCTGTTGGTGGCCTTGATGCGTCACCACTCCGCGCGTGTTCAGACGTTTTCGGTCGGCTATGAGGGACTGGCCACGGGGTTCAACGAACTCGGCTACGCCCGTCGGGTGGCTCGGGATCTTGGAACGCAGCATCACGAGTTGATTCTGGGCGCGCAATCCACGATCGAACTTCTTCCGCGCATCTTATGGCACTACGATGAGCCGCACGGTGAACCGACTTCCATTCTGGTGTACTTGTTGTGCGAGTTTACGCAAAAGCGGGTGAAGGTCGCTCTCGGCGGGACCGGCGGCGACGAGATTTTTTTCGGCTATCCGCGACACGCCGCGATTCGGATGCTGCAGTATTATCGAGTGGTGCCGCGCTGGCTCCGGGAACGAGTCATCGAGCGGGTGGTCTCTAGCTGGCCTGAATCCACGCGCGGCAGCCGGTTTGCCAAACGGGCCAAGCGATTCGTGAAAGGCGCCCGTCTGGCCCCGGATGAAGCGTATCTGAGCTGGGTGAGCCTTCTGGACTCAGAAACTCGCGCGTCGCTGTTGGACGGGCGATTGAAAACGGCTGCCAGCGACCCGTCGGGAGAGGCTTTCCTATGCGCTCACCTCACCCACGCGAAACGCGGCACTCTGTTGGAACGGGCGGCGGATCTCGACGTGGGCGGGTACCTGCCGGAGTATCAACTCGCCTACATGGACCGGATGAGCATGGCGCATGGGCTCGAGGTCCGCTCGCCGTTTTGTGATTACCGGCTGGTGGATTTCGTCACTCAACTGCCGACGGCCTATCGCCTGCGAGGAACGCGAAGCAAGCACATTCTCAAACAGATCGCAACAAGGTGGATTCCCAAAGAGATTGCCGAACGCAAGAAAGTCGGCTTCGATTCCCCGATCGGCTTATGGGCCAGACAACAATTACGCGAGTTCATCTCGAACTTCCTTTCGCCGGAACACGTCAAACAGTCCGGGCTGCTCGATCCCCAGGCGGTTCGTGCGGTGCTGGCGGACCATGTCTCCGGCCGGCGCGATTACTCTCTGCAGATCTGGAGTTTGCTGGCCCTGGAGGCGTGGTATCGGATGTACATTGAGGATCGAGTCACCGACGCGCGCGAGTACACGCTGCGGGATTTGCGCGGTGCGACGCCTGCAACCATTGTTCGTCGCGCATCGGCTAGCGGGGGCGCCGGCGGTCGGAACGGGCGGCTCCCGGCTCGGGCGCACGTTCGACCGGCTTCGCTTCGCCAGATCGCCATGCGCAAACGCCTGTGGGAACGCGCTCCCAAGCGCCTCCGAAACTACTTGAGCCCGGCCGTCGCACTCCTGCCCCCGAGTGTTTTTCTAGGTCGCAACTTTCGCCACTGGGCCAGGTTGGTCGAGCGTAGCGAACGGTGGAGCGCCGAACGAATCCAGGAGTATCAACTTCGACAGGTACGCCAAATCTGCCAGTTGGCCTACGAACGCACCTCGTTCTACCGGGAGCATTTCGACAGAGCCGGCGTTGCACCAGCCGATCTGACTTCTCTGCAGGATCTACGGCGGCTACCCCCGATCGACCGCACCACCGTCGATCAGCACTTGGATCGCATGTGCACCGTTTCCCCGCATTTGGAGGGCGTCGATGAAATCTCGACGGGAGGCACCTATGGCCGACCGCTCAGGTTCTACATGGGAGCGGATCGGTCCGCGATCGAGTACGCCTACCTTCAGGCCTGTTGGCGGCGCGTCGGTTATACGCCGGGTACGAGCCTGGCCGTATTCCGTGGGCGCGTCGTGGATGCAGACGGAACGGGTCTGCGCCATGAGTACGACCCCATCCTCCGCCATCATTACTACAGCACTTTTCACATGAACGATGAGAACATGCGTCGCTACCTGGAGCACGTGCGTACGCTGGGGCCTTGTTTTCTGCATGTATATCCCTCATCTGTGGCGATGCTGGCGCGGTTTGTCGAACGCGCGGGGATCGACCCGCCGCGCAACATTCGGGGCGTCATCGCCGAATCGGAAATCGTTTATCCCCGACAACGGCAACTGGTGGAACGCGTCTTCGGTTGCCGATACTTCTCCTGCTACGGGCATTCCGAGAAGCTTGTGTTGGCCGCCGAGTGCGAACATTCAGAGGTGTACCACGTGTGCCCGACCTATGGGTTTTTCGAACTCCTGGACGAACGCGACAACCCCGTCACCGAACCGGGGCGGCGTGGAGAAATCGTGGGCACCGGGTTTATCAATAGGGTTGTTCCCTTCATCCGATACCGTACGGGCGACCACGCAACCTATCTCGGCGACCGATGCAACGCCTGCGGACGTGCACACACATTGATCACCGACATCCAAGGCCATCGAACCCAGGAACTGCTCGTTGCCTCCGACGGCTCCCTCATCTCATGGACGGCTTTGAACATGCACGACGACACCTTTCGCAACGTCCGGCAATTCCGTTTTTTTCAGGATGTTCCCGGTCGGACGATTCTCCGCATTGTGCCGACAGGCGGCTTCGGTGAAGGGGATCGGCTAAGAATTCAGCAAAACATGGACCGCAAATTGGGCGGCCGGGTGGACGTTACCCTCGAACTGACCGAATGCATTCCCCTGTCGCCCCGTGGGAAGAATATCTATGTGGAGCAGCGGGTGACGGAGATTCGCAGTGGAGTGCAGGATGGCCTCTGAAGTTAATCCAACGCACACCGCGACAGAGACGCGCCGCCGCGAGGCACAAGATGGCATGATGGGCCGAGACAACCTTCCCGATGAACGCGTGCTGGCTGTACTCATCCCCGCATTCAATGAAGAGGCAACCATCCAGACCATTCTGGAACGCGTGGACGCCTTGCCGTGCGTGCGTGAAATCATCGTCGTGGACGACGGCTCCAACGATCACACCGCTCGCAGGGTCGAGGCGTTCGACTCTCCGCGCGTACGTCTCCTGCGGCAGGCAAAGAATCTCGGCAAGACGGCGGCGATTCAACGCGGCATCGCCGAAGTCACCAGCCCCCTCACGGTCATTCAGGACGCCGATCTGGAATATGATCCCGCCGAGATTCCCTTTGTGATCGCGCCGATCCTTTCCGGTGAGGCCGACGTCGTCTTCGGCAGCCGATTCCTCGTCCGCCGGGCCACCCGCGTTCTGTACTACTACCACTACCTGGCCAACAAGACTCTGACCTTTCTGAGCAATCTGCTGACGAATCGGAACATGACGGATATCGAGACGTGCTACAAGGCGTTTCGCACGCCGATCCTTCAGCAGATGCCGATCACCAGCAAGGGGTTCGGCATGGAGGTCGAGATCACGGCCTTGGTGTCCAAGACCCGCGCTCGGACCTATGAAGTGCCCATTTCCTACTACGGCAGAACGTATGACGAGGGCAAGAAGATCGGCATGGCGGACGGCGTGCATGCGCTCTGGTACATTGTTTACTACAACCTGCCCCTTGCCTG
>JADFMZ010000301.1 GCA_022563615.1 Planctomycetota bacterium | reverse complement strand
AAGGACCATCGGGTACACAACGATTCGCAAATCGGAACCGTAAACGGCTCCGGCTTGTTTGACAGAATACTCATCGGAACGTCGAGTCGCGCGAGGTCGTTTAGCAACTCTGCCACGCCGGGATAGAGGCGCGTGCGAGTCAACATGCGCTTGAGATAGACCCGGCCATAGCCCTCGACCAAGGCTGCGAGCTGCTGAGGATCCTCGATACCCGATGCGTGCTCCAGCAGAGATCGCAAGCCCTCTCCGATCAGCTCTCGGACGCGCTCGCGCGGGACCGGCCCCTGACCGTCGGCCTGAAAAACGGCGTTGATCGAATCGGTGATGTCATCCAGCGTGTCAATGAGCGTGCCGTCCAGATCAAAAATAACGCCGGGGGGTTGCTTCGAGGAGTGAGGAGTCATCGGCGACCATACTGTACGACCCAGGCGCGCGCGTCAAGCCGATGCCATGGAAGCGATCACACGGGATCGCGCGGCCCCGGCTGGCGCTACCGGCGCCGAGTGCCCGTGGTTTCGCCGATCACGCCCAGTCCGCGCATGATATAGCGGTCACACAATAGAAAGACAATCGCCACCGGAAGCAGCGCGATCAGGCTGGTGGCCATGAGGAGATTGGCCCATGTGCCGGCCATGGATTGATACATACGCAGCCCCAGAGAAATCGGATAGGTCATGAAATCGGAAAGATAAATTAGCGGATCAAGGAAGTCCTGCCAGTGGTAGACAAAGCTCAAGAGGGCGGCGGTCACAACGGCTGGGCGAGCTGCGGGAATGTAGATATGCCGGTAGGTCTGCCAGGCTGAGGCGCCGTCGAGCTCGGCTGCATCTCCCAATTCGGAGGGGATCGATAGAAAAAACTGTCGGAACAGGAAAATGTTGAACGCGCCGCCCCCCAGCCAGGCTGGCACGATCAGCGGTTTATAAGTATTGACCCAGCCGAGCAGGTCGAACAAGAGAAACCGTGGCACCAGGAGAACCTGTGCAGGCACCAACATCGATCCGACAATGAGCCAGAAGCACAAACGTCGCCCACGAAATCGCAGCCGAGCCAGTGCATACCCCGCCATCGACGCACTCCATACCGCACCCACCATCGACACCCCAGCAATGAATAGGGAATTGATCATGAATCGCCCGACGGGCAGGCGGGTCCAGGCCTCGCGGTAGTTGGACCATTGCGGATCGTGCATACTAAACTTCGGCGGGAAGGCATAGACCTCTTCTAAAGGTTTGAGCGAAGAGACGACGGCCCAGATCAGCGGCACAAGAATAAACGCGCACAGGCTGACCAGGATGATGTATGGAACGCCTCTCATTGCCATCCGAATGTTCTTCATCGCCTGTCGTTTTGGTTTTCGGTTGCGCCGGCTGTTCTTTCGAAGCGACTCCCGTCGCGTCTGCCCTTTACTGACAATGTTCGCCTATCAGCCTGTTGAAAAACACAAAGGTTGAGTGTGGCGCCGGTTTTCAACCGGTGAAAACACGGGTTACAAACCCGTGCCACATTTTTTCAACGGGCTGCTATCCTTTCGACGTACGCTCTGATCCGGCGTAGTACACCCACAGTCGTCCGCTAAGCAGGATCGGCACGATGAGAACGATCAAGACCAGAACGAAAATCCACGCCAAGGCGCTTGCATATCCAAACCTGTAGGGCGGCTCAAAAGCGACGCGGTAGAGATATAAGGCAAAAAACAGCAGGCCATCCTTTTGTTGCCGGGTTTCGAGAAAATAGGACTCCGTGAAAGACTGCATGGTGAAGACCAGAGAAATGACCAGGTTGAACAGTACAACCGGAGTAATGTGTGGCCAGGTCACGTGTAGGAATTGCCGCCAGGCGCTCGATCCATCCAGTCGCGCCGCGTCATAGAGCGCACGCGGAACCCGGTGTAGTGCAGCCAGGAAGATCAACATGGATCCGCCGATAGCCCAGACGTGCATGATGACTACGGCTGGCTTGCACCAGACCGGCGAGTAAAGCCAGGCCGGCGTTGGGAAATCGGCAGTGCCCTGCTCACGGAACAGGCGTACTATCGGGTCTGCAAACCGGTAAAGACAGCGCAATCCTTCATTGATCCAGCCGAACTCCGGGTTGAACAACCAACTCCAAATCACAATCGTGGCTGCGCCTCCCAGTACATGCGGTATGTAGATTAAGGTGCGTGCCACCGACGTTCCCCGGAGGCGCTGATTCAACAGCAAGGCGGTCATCAAAGATACGGCTAACCCAAGGGGAACGGCAAAAATGGAAAACGTAATGCTATTGTAGAGGGATTGGTGGAAGTGAACGTCTTCGGGCTTTCCCCCTAAAAGGTTCCAATACCATGGATCGCCTCTGTCTGGACTGTATGGACGGGCGGTTTCCACTGCTTGGCGATAGTGAGACAGTCCAACCCATTGCAATCGATTCATGGAGAGCGGGTCTTTGAATTGGGTGAACGACAATGCGAGTGATACAAGGACGGGAAGCGCGGTCAGAGCTGCAAACCCGACAATCCAGGGCAAGAGGAAGAGGCGTGCCCCGCTCGATCGTCTGTTCATCGGTCCGGATCCTCATTGACCTGGAGTGCAAATGCCCGGCGAATGGCTGGATCAGCTTGAAGTTCGGCGAGCACAATTTCAGGTCGAGAGTTGGGACCGGGGGTCAACAGATCAAGCAAGTGTTTGTTGATCGCGCGATCCACTCGGGAGAAATGCGGGAGCAGCGGCTGCAAGCGAGAATAGTTCAGCGCCTCGACGAACTGAGCGCGTCTGGGATCGTTGGCTGGTTCGGTGAACGAGCGCTGCGAGGCGCGCCGGGCTGGAATAGCCCGTCCAGTCTGACCGATGGCATCTTGTGCGTGTTTGCTTACCAGAAATTGCATGAAGCGCTGCGCCGCCTGCCGACGCCGTGGGGGAAGGTGAGAAGCCATTACGGCGCCGTCCCACGTAATGCGCGTCACCCGGCCGGCGGGGCCTGTGGGAATAGGCGCAACGAAAAAGGAATCGGCAAGACGGGTTTTCGCAAGAAAAGGAAGGAACCACGGCCCATTGATGCACATGGCCACCTTGCCCGTCAGGAATCCCACATCCTGAAACATCTGCGGCACTTCTTCATCGCGCGGAGATACATGGTCTGTGACCGCCAGATCCTGATAGAAAGAAAGCGCGGCCTCGGCTTCGGTTCCATACAAGGTCCATTCCGACATCCGGTCATCCGTAAGTTCAGCCCCGAACGACCAGAGGAACGGTAGGTAGTAAATCCACCTGGGCAGCCAGAATCCGAACTGATCCGAACGCCCATCACCATCGAAGTCGCAGGTAAGAAGTCCGGCGATCCGGCGAAAGTCGTTGATGTTCCAGTCGTCTTCCGGTATGGGAATGGGAACGCCTCGAAACTGCGAAGCTCGAGTAAAGCATTCGCGGTTTCCAAAGATAAGAAGATTGCCGCCGGAAACAGGCAGCGCCCGTTGTCGGCCCTGAACCTGAAACGCTTTCAGCGCTAACTCATCAAGCGATGCCGCCAGTTCCCTATTCTCTCCATCGGAACTGGGCAGCAGCGCGGTCAGATCGGCGAAATGTTCGGCAAGATCGTGGAAAGGGCCGAGTTGGATGAGCGCCACATCGGGAAGCGTATGGGAGAGAATCTGTTGGCGCATTTTCGTATGGTATCGCCCACCGAGCCCGACGACGTACTCCTGGTGGATGCGAATGTCGGGATGGCGGCGCTCGAAGTCGCGGATGAGGTCTCTCCACAGCGCGTAGTCTTGAAAGGAGCCGAAATGGGCGAAGCGGATTTCGGATTTGTCCATCCATGATGGGACATGACGTGCGTAGGTATCGGCGAAGAGCCACCAGGCGATGCCCGAAACCGCTACGACAACCCCAGCGCGACGAATGATCGAAGCCAAGCGCTGCCACTGCGATCCAGCGCATTGGGGAGTGATGACGACAGTGGCCCCGTCCGAGTTTTCTATTCTTGCTTGCGGGTGCCGGCCGAAGCGTGCCATTGTCGGTGGTCAATCGGTTGCGGGTTCGAGCCTGGCCAAGTGCGTGCCGTCATCGATGACTAGCAGCGTTATCTCGCCGTCCGCCTTGCGAAGCTTGAGGCGCTCGAGCCAGAGTCGATCTTTCTTGCCGTGGACATACCAGCTTCCCGTGGGAGCGGACTCCCATTCGACGACGACCCCGACGACTACAGCCTCCAGTGATCGACCACGTCGTTTTGTGACCTGGCGGACGCGAACGGGGGTTCCCGGCGGAAACTCAGCTTCCCACTTCAAATCGAGGCTCCTGCGTTGCGGGGCGCCTGCCGCCGGCGCAACCCGGCTATGGACCCTGGCGCATTTGACGGAGCGTCGTGTTGATCCGCTCCTTTTGTCATCCGTTGCGCGCCCGATCCGCCGGCGAAAGGAAGTCCCGGAACTTCACAAACGGCTGAATGCCGTCTCGTTCATTTCGTTGTAGCGAGGGGACAAGATGAAGGCAAGGCGCGGGGCTTGTGCCCGGGCCTTGAGGGTGCGTGACAGAATCGGCGGGCAAGTGTTATCCGTCGCATGTCTGAGCCGCGGGAGCATAGAACAGCCCC
>JADFMZ010000300.1 GCA_022563615.1 Planctomycetota bacterium | reverse complement strand
TCTCCTCAAGGTCCTGCTCGATCAGCGTCAGTTTGCCGAGGCGCTTGTCAGAGGGGTTGACAAAGTCCTGGGCCGCTGAAAGGCTGGTTTGGGCCGTCGCATACTCGGGATTTGTCTTGGCTGTCTCGATGACCGCCGCCACCATCTCGTTCAGCAGCGAACTCTGTTTCCCATAGATCACCGAGACGATGTCGCCGACCGCGGGCACAAAGATGAAGTGCGGCAAGACTGACGCCGCCGTACTTTGCCGGCCCTTGAACTCGGTCGCGGACATGGTCTCGGAAAACGTTAGTGTTGCCGCTTTCTGCGTGATGTACTTCTCCCGGAACTCCTTGAAGCCGGCCTTCGTGAGCTTGCCCCTCGTCCCGATCTCTGTGTATTGCGCGACATCTATGCCCAACGCCGTCCATTTCTCCATGTCCGCGTAGTCCACATAGTCGTCTTGAAGCCATGCTTCTGTCGGGTGCTGAACATACCCGTGCAGCTTGGTCACGCACTTGTCACCTTCGAGGTACAGCGTGCGCCGTACTCGGATCGTCTGGTCGTGCCGTACGTACATCCTGAGTTCCTCTTTCTCGGGATCGGCGAGTTTATCAAACGTGCATTCCACCCAGGTACCAGCGTCATCCGCGAACTTGCAGAGATCCTGGACGGCCGCCGACTTCGCACTGGCCTTAAAGAAGAACTGTAGTGCTCGCAAGATATTGCTCTTGCCACAACTGTTCTTCCCGACGAACGTGGTGAGCTGCTTTGGAGCGATCGTCAGATGCACAATCGACCGAAAGTTGCGAATCTCGGCTGTCTTGAGGATCATGGAGACAGTGTAGCGGCGAGTGGAATCGACGGGAAGCCACCGACTTCGGCGGGTGGGATCGGTGGGCGTTGCGTGCTACGGGTAGCTGGCGGCCTTGGAAGGGATACGCGCGCTAAAGGACCTACCTCGCTTGGGTGGCTGGCGCGCCAGTCGCAGTGGTAGTAGAAGCTGCCGGTCTTCTTGAGCATGCAAGAAGACGCGACGCAGCGCGGGCGCATGTAGTCGATGAGCGCCTCCGCAGATCGCAACTGTCTGAAACCGGCTCGTGTCGGTTATCTCCTGCGTATGTATCCGCGCTTTAGCCAGACGTTCCTGGTCAACGAGATCTGCGAACTCGAGCGCCAAGGTCTTGACGTCAGCATTGTTTCCCTGCGCCTGCCGAACGAAGGTTTGTTTCACGACTCGGTGTGTCGGGTCCGGGCCCGCGCCCACTACCTTCCCGAGACGCACCACGGCCGGCGATGGCGAATCGCCCGACGGCAGTGGCAAATCTTCCGCCAATCTCCTGGCGCCTATGGCCGGGCGGCGCGCATCCTTCGCATGGACGCGCAAGCGCAGTGGTTTGATCTGGCGCGTGCGGGCTATCTGCTTGCCTGGGCGAAGAAAAAACGGATCGACCATATCCACGTCCATTTCGGAACGTCTGAAGCGACCGTGGCGCTACTGGCCTGGCAGCTCGGTGGGCTGCCCTACAGCCTTACGCTGCACGCGTTTGACATCTTCCGCGACAATGTGAATCGGGCGCTGCTGGCCCGAAAGATCAACGAATCACGGTTCACAATCACAGTAAGCGAATTCAATCGACGGTTCATGGTCGAGAACCTGCCCGGCGTGGCGCCGGAGAAGATTCGTGTCAATTACAATGGCATCGATCTGGATCGGTTCCAAGCGGGGGCTGATGCCCGCGAGCCCCTGACGATCTTCGGCCTGGGGCGCCTGAAAGAAAAGAAGGGGTTCATCCATCTGGTTCGGGCTGTGGACCGCCTCCATCGCGAGGGGCTTGACGTGACCTGCCGCATCGCGGGAGACGGCGAAGAGAAGGGGCGCCTTAAAAGGGAGATCGATCGCGCGGGACTGAAGTCTCGGGTTGAGCTGCTGGGCGAGGTCGGGGAAAAAAAGGTCCGCGAACTGATGCGCCGCTCCTGCTGTTTCGTGCTTCCGTGCATTCAGGCCAAGGACGGCAACGTCGACGCCCTGCCCACGTTGCTGTTGGAAGCCCTGGCTGCGGGGTGTCCAGCCGTCAGCACGCGCTTGAGCGGGGTTCCCGAGATCATCGAAGATGGCGTCAGCGGACTGCTGGTCGAGCCCGGCGACGATGAGGCCTTGGCGCGGGCGATTCAAAGCATCCTGTCGAACCCGCAACGCGCCGCGTCGCTGTCGCTTGCGGGGCGACAACGCGCGGAGGAACGGTTCGACATCCGTCGTAACGTCGAGGTGATGCATGGTTGGCTTGGGACTGCGGCTGCACAGGCCCGTGGCGATTCGAATCCAACAACCGCCGACGAGACCAGCCATCGGGCCTCATCCGCTTCGCCCGTATCGGCGGAGGCGCCATGATGGTCCGTTGGAACATCAAGACCAGGCGAGGTCGGCTCGATCTTGACCGCACCCGTTCCGTGTGGCTTCGGTTTCGGGAGTACATCCAACCGCATCGCCGGTCTCTGTTCTTCGCCTTGTTGGCGGCGGTCGGCGTCATCGGGATGCAGGTTGCAGCCCCCTGGCCTATCAAGATCATTTTCGATTACATCCTTTCCGACAACATGGGCTCCTCCTGGATGGCCCGGGCGTTGGACCGCGTGTCGTCGCCGTCGGGGTCGGCGCTGGCATGGGTGTGCGGGGGCATTCTGCTGATCGCGGTCATCGACTCCGTGTTTTCCTATATTCGCGACGTCCTGCTGGCCCAGACGGGACAGCGCGTGGTCGGGCAGTTACGTCAGGACTTGTTTGCCCATTTGCAGACGCTGTCGCCGCCGGACCTGGCACGTCATCATACCGGCGGGCTGTTGGTCCGGCTGACCAGCGACATTCAGATGTTGCGACAGATGCTGGTCAACGCCGTAGTCACGGCTGGGGAGAACGGGCTGCTGATCATCACGATGGTCGCGGTCATGTTCTGGCTGAATCCCACGCTGGCGCTGCTCGGCGTCCTGACGATTCCGATCAGCCTGGGGGCGAGTTGGCGGATTTCGCGGCAGATTCGCAAGGCGACGGACAAGCAGCGGGAGCAGGAAAGTCGGATCGCCTCGGTCGCTCACGACGTGCTCGGGGCGATGTCGATCATTCAGGCCTTTAACCGGGAACGAATCGAGGAAAAACGATTCGCCCGGCAGAATCAACGTTCGATCCGAGCGGGCGTGAAAGCCACTCGATTGGAATCGAAGCTGTCCCGCATCGTGTCGCTGGCCTCGGCGGCTGGAGTATGCGTGATTCTATATGTGGGCGTGCGTTCGGTGCTCAGCGGCGACATGACGGCTGGCGATTTACTGGTCTTCGTGGCGTATCTTCGCGCGGTGAACAAACCGATGCGCAAGATAGCCAAGCTGGCGGCTCAGGTGGCCAAGGCCACGTCTTGCGGAACGCGAATCGCGGAGATTTTCGCCATCACTCCAAGCGTCCGCGACCACGAAAACGCTCAGCCCCTTTCTGCGGTGAAGGGTCGCATCACGTTCGAGAAAGTTTCCTTCGCCTACGATTCCAATGCACCGGCCTTGTCGATGATCGACCTGACCATCGCCGCCGGTGAGCGGGTTGCGATCGTGGGGCATACCGGAGCGGGCAAGAGTACGTTGATGAAGCTGCTGCTGAGATTCTATGAGCCACAATCCGGGGTGATCCGTCTGGACGGCGTGGACATTGGCGATGTCAAGCTCAGATCCCTGCGTCGTCGTATCGGATGGGTGCACCAGGACACCGTTCTTTTTGGCATGACGGTGGCGGAAAACATCGCGTTGGGTCGACACGACGCCTACGATCGACGCCCTGTCGGAGCGGGGCGTTCTATGGGAGCAGGCCCACGCGGCGTCATCCTGGACCAAGCCGTCGGTTGCATCTCTGTTGACCGGATTGCATCCCACCGGACACGGCGCGTTTCAGGGCATCAAACGCAGCAAGGGTAGGACGGGAGCGAAAACCGACATTCTGCGGGCCTCTCTGCCCACGCTTGCGGAGCGTTTCGCGGAGTCGGGCTGGCGCACCGGCGCGTTCATCAACAATGCGCAACTGGGCGAGTTCACCGGGCTGAATCGGGGATTCGGCTCATATATCCCCACGGCGGGAAAGGCCGACCGATTGATCGGAATCTTTCTCGAATGGCTGGAGGCGGATTTGAAGCGACCGGCGTTCGCCTATCTTCATTTTCTTGAGGCGCATTGGCCTTACAAGCCTCGGCGCCGACACGTCGCCCTGTTCGGCGGGAATCGCGATACGAATTACTTTAAGGATTACAGCGCTCGCGACTACGGCCGGCTTCGCCGCGCGATCTCCCATGGGGAGGCCGACCTGCCGGACGAACATCTTAAGCAGATGATCCAGATGTACGACGGGGCGATCCGACGCATCGACGGGAAACTCAAGATCATCCTGGCGATGCTTACGGAGTTGGGCCTGCGCGATGATACGGCGATCATCGTAACGGCTGACCACGGCGATGAGTTTCTGGAACACGGACAAATCGGCCATGGGCAGTCGCTCTACAATGAACTTACCCATGTGCCGCTCATCGCACACATTCCGCAACACGCGGGTAGTGTACGTCGGCCAG
>JADFMZ010000299.1 GCA_022563615.1 Planctomycetota bacterium | reverse complement strand
GCGTTGTGCGATCAAGACGTTCGCGGCCTCCAGACCGTCGGCCGGATCGGCGAGCAATCCCTGGAGCAGATCTGGCGCAGCCGGGACTATGAACGCATCCGCTCCGCCCATCGAGAAAACCGATTCGATCCGACGCCCCTATGTGCCGCCTGCGCGGAGTGGCATCGGCCATAGACCCTGTTTGACCGAGCGGGGCAAAGATGATCTTTGCCCTCCCCGGCGCCGCCTGCGCAGAGTGACATCGTCCGTAGTGAACCCTCACGCCTCAATGGGTGGGTGACGGGCAGCGCCATGTTGCCGTGTGTCACGGCTTTCAAGTGGTGTCCACAGAGGTTTTCGTGACGTTGAGGCACTGCTCAAGAGCAGTGGCACACCCGCAATTCGACTCGTAACGCTGCACCAGATCATGTCGGAAAAGTCGGTCGCCGTCGGTACCTGTAATCTGCAACCTTGAACCTGTAGTCCGTAGCCCGCAGCCTGGAGTCTGTAGCCTGTAGTCCGTAGCCCGCAGCCTGTAGCCTGGAGTCTGCAGCCCGTAGTCTGTATTCTGTAGCCTGGAGTCTGTAGTCCGCATCCTGAAGCCCGTAGCCTGCTCCCCATGCGCCACTCCGTTACACCGCGCGCGGCGCGTCCGTTTGACGCTCCTGCAAAACCCTCATAGTTTCATCCGCCATGTCGGGCCAATCGCCTAATTCGGATCTATCGTTGGATTCCATGCCTGTTTCGTCGGCGCTGCGCGAGAGGCGCGAGCGAACCTTTCTCGTTTTCGCCGGACTCTTTCTCGGTTCGATGACGATGCTCAACATCCTGGGCATCACGCGGTTTATCCACATCGGGCCGTTGGCGCTGGCGGTCGGGGTGTTGCCCTATCCGCTCACGTTCCTATGCACCGACTTCATCTCCGAGTTCTACGGCAAACGTCGGGCCAACTTCGTGGTCTGGGTCGGGCTGCTGCTGAATGTGGTTGTGCTGGCGTTTCTTTGGCTGGGGCACCAGTTGCCGGCCATTAGTGAGGGCGTCCGGCCCGGTTGGCTGCCGGAGGGATCCTGGCAGCCGCCGCCGTGGCAGAGCCTTGACCTGGCCGCCCCCATCGTGTTGCCGTTTGGAGGTCAGGTCAGCCAAATCGATCTATTCGAAATCATCTACCGCTGCACGCGCGGTGCGGTCTTCGCCTCGATGCTGGCCTACCTGGCCGCCCAGTTCTGCGACGTCTATCTGTTTCATTTTTGGAAGCGGCTCACGAAGGGCAAGCACCTTTGGCTTCGCAACAACGGCTCGACGATGATTTCGCAGCTTGTTGACGCCACCGCGGTCATCTTCATCACGTTCGGGGCGCAGTGGATCGGCGGCCGGCGCACGCTCGCGGCCATGCTCACGCTTGTGGCCAGCAACTATCTGTTCAAAGTGGCGATCGCCGCCCTGGATACGATCCCCTTCTACATCGGCGTGCATTTTCTCAAAGGGTACTTGAGGATCGACCCAACGCGCGAGTTCGACGACGGCGCCCAAAAATTCGAGAATCGGCGGGATCCAAACGCAAGCGATCGGCGGGCTTAATCGGTTCACGGAGCCGCCGCGCGTCGCGGGGGAGTGCAAAGATCATCTTTGCATTACCCGGCGGACCAGGCGTCTACCCGCTGTGCAGCAACGTCATCACCTCGCTACGGGTGCGGGCGTCGCTCTTGCACCGGCCTCGAACGGCGGAGGTCACCATGATGCTGCCTGCTTTCCGAATGCCACGGCAGGTCATGCACGCGTGGGTGGCGGTCAGCACGGCGGCGACGCCCTTGGCGTTGAGCTTTTCCATGAGCAGGTCGGCGATTTGCGAGGTCAAGCGCTCCTGGGACTGCGGCCTGTGGGCGAAGTCGTCCACAACTCGCGCCAGCTTGGAGATTCCGACGATCCGCCCGTCGGGCAGGTAGGCGATGTGGGCGTGGCCCTGGAAGGGCATCAGGTGATGTTCGCACGTCGAGCTGAACGGGATGTCTCGAAGGACGACGAGTTCGTCGTAGCCTTCGGTAAAGGTGGCATTTAGATGCGCCGAAGGATCCTTCTCCAGGCCGCTGAACAGCTCCTGATACATCCGCGCGACGCGCTTCGGCGTGTCGCGCAGGCCCTCTCGATCGGGGTCTTCCCCAACGGCAATCAAAATCTCACGCACCGCGTTTTGAATTCGTTCCAGGTCCATCTGATGAGCTGTCCTTAGAGCCTATCCCATAAACCTATGTGGCACCGGTTTTCAACCGGTGAAACGCACGGGTTACAAACCCGTGCCACATTTTCAGGATAGGCTCTAAATGCTACGGCGGGTAGCGGCTACTGGCAAGTTCGAGCTGCGGCTGCTGTGCGGGTTGGATCAGAATGGTGTTTGGGGCATTCGACCCAGCGGAGGCCTCGGTTATAGAAACGCGCTGACCAACGCCAGGCTGACGGCGCCGACGGCCAGCGTGGTGATCAGGCCCGCCGTGATCGCCCGACCCCCGACGCGCGCGAGATGGCGAAGGTTGACCTCCAATCCGATCGCGGCCATGGCGAGGGTCAACAACACCTTCCCCACGCTGGTCAACATCGGCCCCACAGAAACGCTGGCCTGCTGTGTGGAATCAGAAAAGGCCGGGGTCAGCGGGAAGTGCAGGGTCGGCAACAAGCCCAACGTGTTCATCAACGCAAGGGCGATAAAGCCCCACACAAACCAAGGCACCAGCCGGGCGTAATGAACGGTCACACCATCCTGGCCGGATGCACCGGATCGCCGATGACGCACGTATAACAGAGCCAGGACAAAGACCATCGGCGCAAGCAGGGCCACGCGAACCAGCTTGACCAGCGTAGCCAGGGTTCCCGCTTCGCTGCTGTAGGCGAAGCCGGCTGCTACGACCTGCGGAACGGCGTGAATGGATGCGCCGGCCCACACGCCGAACCGCGCATCGCTCAAGGCAAGCCAACTGCCGACGACAGGCCAGGCCAACATGGCGGCCAGCCCGAACAGGTTGACCGTGCCGACAGCCAACGCTACGTCGTCGTCCTCGGCGTCAATCAGCGGAGCCACCGCCACGATCGCGCTGTTGCCGCAAATACCCGTGCCCGCACCCAGAAGGATCGCCGTCTTGGTTCGCAGCCCCAAGGCGCGGGCGATGTAATACCCCGAGGCCAGCGAAAACACCACGCACCCAAACGTAATCGCCAAAGCGGTGAAACCTACGCCAGCCAGGGCGGTCATGTTCAAGCCGGCGCCGGTGCATACGATGGCCATGGGGATGGCCTGCTTGACCGCCCGCTTGCAGCCGGCGTTGACCGTTGCGGGCAGCCCGATCGTGTTGCGGATAAACAGACCAAGGACGATGGCGATCATCGCGGCGCTGACCGGGTTGCGAATGCCCTCGGCGGCAGCGACGCTGAACGGTGCGACCGGCAGGAAGTGAACCAGATAGGCGAGGGTGGCCACGCCGCCGGCCAGAGCAAAACCAGGCCAATACAGCGCTCGTGCCGCCGCGGCTTCGCTCGGTGCTTCCGCCGGCGCTACGATCGAGCCGTAAAGACCCTCCATCGAACCCAACGACAGGAACGCGTCGGCGCTGATCGGGCCTCCGTAAACGGCGCCCCATCCGCCATCTGATTCGGATTGGACCATCTCCGGTGCGTGCGCGCTCACGGCGACCTCACGAGATTAGATTCCACTGCCTGCGGCGTGCTCAAGCACCATTGGCCTGAACTCCCCGATCGTGGCGTCCGTCAGCGAATAGGTATCCATCCGAAACAGCGGCGGGGAGTACACGTGCAACGTGACCAGATCGGTGCCGGCCTCCTGCAAATTGGATACCTGATGGATGTCGGCGTCCTGCGAGGCGGCTACGTCGCCGGTGTGCCAATCATGGGATGAGACCGCCTGAATCAGACCGCTGGGCGTGCGCTCGAAGATCGTTTCGGTGGCTACTCCCGCCAGCACGCAAAGCCCGCAGGTTGATCCGGCGTGGTTGTGGATCGGGCTGCGCTGACCGCTGCGCCAGCAAATTGCAAGCACATGGTACCAGTCACCCTCATGCACGAGATTGCGGAGGTAGCGATCCTGGCCGAAATGGACGTAATCGGCCACGTCCTCGACTGTGATATCGAGCCCGGCCAGCCTCGTTTTCAACTCCGCCACCGGGGCGCGCGAGGTCAGGCCGTCGAGATATTCAATAAGCGTTTCGAGCTTGCTTGCAACGGGAAAAACAGTCATGGTTTGATCTCACCGTGCGTTCTTCCCCCGACGCGCCGCCGTGACAACCACTAGAGATATCGGGCGATGAAGCGATATCACTGTAAGAGCGTGTATAAAAAGCCCATTTCACGAACAACTGAGGCGTCGGGTGGGTGGCCCACCTCGTTTCGAGGTGGGGGACACGATGATCCGCACGCCGCCGTCGGGCCTTATCGTATCATCCAGCCCCCACCTTCAGAGAAGGTGGGGCACCCGCTGCACTTCTCCACCGTTTTTATACACGCTCTAAGCCCGCGGCTCAGTTGAATAGAGCGCATTGAAAAATGTCTAGGTGCTTCGCCGTCGCCATGGACGTCAAAAATCCTCATCCGTCAGG